>JASEHK010000144.1 GCA_030018875.1 Endomicrobiia bacterium
TGACAGGCGCCGACGGTCTCTACAGTATCAGTGTCCAGAAGGGAAATTACAATATAGTTGCAAGCGCGAACGGTTTTTTCTCCCAGAGTTTTCCGTCAACCATTGCTTCCGGTCAAACAATCGTGCAAGATTTTTCACTTACTCCGATGAGTTCTGGGACTGTCAGAGGTACCGCGTGGCTCAACGACGGCCCAATCATCTCACAGGTTGTAGCGAGCAGCATCACCGCGGGTAGCGGATTCGATCAGGAGTATGTCGAACTCTTCAATCCGACGACATCGGCATGGCTGATGGCAACGGGACTGAACCCTGCCGACGGAATCGTCGGCCTCAAATATCGCTCGACGAAAGACGAGGACGACGGAGAGGCCGCGACCGATATATCGCTGGATTATTATACCTTGTCCATACCTCCCGCGGGCTACTACCTTATGGCAAACACCACCACTATCAGAGCGCTGGGTGTAACAAGAACCGCCGATGCCGTGTGGAACATAAGTATGGCCAGAAACATAATCAAATGCAGGGAAGATGCGACGCCGGCTTACTCAGGCGGGGGTGTGGGGATATACTATAAATCCAACGGCGTGTGGCTCGACCGCGTGGGATGGACCCGCGGCACGGAGGGCGGCGCCAAGATTCCGACCATAAAAGAGGGCAACGCCATACAACAAGCCGTCTTCGGGCTCGAAAGAGACGAACAGTTCGTGAGAAAAACTTCGACTTCGGGCTTAACAACGGGTCATGGGAATAGTTATGATTCAGACGACAACCAGCGGGATTTCGCCGAATACCGCCAACCCATTCAGGTCGCGCCGCGAAACTCCTCAAACATCGCAACCGTGGTGGTCGCAGGGAAGCCCGCCGCAGGCGCTGTGGTTTCTTGCAATGACGGACTTTCTTTGGCCGAGGTTGCTTCCGCAAAGGGTTCCCCTCCGTATGCGGAATTTATTCTTACATCCGTCGCAACGGGGACATGGAATGTTGTGATAACAAGCGACGCCTGTACTATGACGGTCTCATCAGTCGCGGTCGCAACACACGGCCAGGTTGTTTTTATTCCTTCCGCTTTGACCGTGCCCACGTGGCCATTGGCGGGATATAGTGTCGTTTTGCTTTCCGATACGGCAACTGCTGGATTTATTTCAGGCAAAGTGACAAATGCTTTAGGACAGGCGATTTCGCCGTCAATAAGAGTCAGAGCGGGCTTGTCGGGCACGGATTTTTTTGCGAGTGCTGCGGATGGTCGTTATGTAATTTCTACTTCAACCGGCGTATACACGGTCATCGCGAATCCGGACAACATTCATACTCAGTATGTTTCTCAGACGCGGGACGATATTACTGTGAATTTGGGACAGATAACATCGGGGGTAAACTTTGTACTCTCTCAGGGTGGAAGAATAAGGGGCTGGGCTACCAGAGATAAGATAAATCCTCTGCCTGGTATTTCAATGTCGGCGCTTGATTCCGGAGGCGCTCTCAAAGCGCAGGCGATATCGGGGGTAGACGGCTATTTTGCGCTCGTTAATCTTTCTACCGGCATATATACCGTAGCGCCGGAGTTGGATTCAAAAGAAACATCTTCTCCCGTGAGTTCCACGACAACTGTTCCAATCGGCTCAAATATTTTTATAGGGTCATTCACAATTACCGGCGCTTTTGGAAAAATAACGGGAAATGTCAGGGCAACGGGGGAGCCCATCTCGACGGGCGTTTTAATTATCGCCTCAACATCGTCTTTTCCGACCGCCGCCCCTCCGGCGATAAGCTCTCAGACAATTACAGGGGAACCCTATTATATGACAAACAGCAACGAAGACGGAACTTATATTTTAGAAGTGCGTGGCAGCACGACGACTTTTTACAGGGTTGTCGCCTTTTATCCAAGAAAGTCCGGGAGTTCTTTCTGGACGTCCACTGCAACCCTTCTCAATGTCCGCCCTCTTGCCGGTTATACGACGGCCAACGTTAATTTTTCATGGTAAACTTATGAACGGACTTATCAAAAAGAAAGGCGGCGTTACGCTGACCGAACTTATGATAGTCGTTTCAATCTTAGGAGCAGTTTTTATGCTCGGTTCGCAAATGCTTATTCAGTTAAACAGGTTCGTAATAATGAGTCAGACGAGAATCGAATTGCAACGCGACGCGCGGACTACTTTATCGTTAATCACCCGAAATCTCAGACAAGCAACGGCGGACTCGATTAAAATTGACAGGGCTTCGGGTCAATCCCCTTATTCAAGGATTTCATTTACGGCGATTGACGGGAAACAATTTATATTCTATCTGAGCGGGAAAAATTTGATAATGCAAACCCCGTCGGGGAGCAAAACATTGACCGCCGATGTCAGATATCTTGCTTTCGGGCCGCCGAAGACCGAAACACTTACGATAATTTCCATTTCACTGACGCTTGAAAAAGAAATTTTTGAGGGTAGAACGAAAGCGCTTCATATGGCTGCGGAAAAAGTAATGATAATGAATTGAAAACGCAATAAAAAGCGTGAAAAAGGCGTGAAAAGGTGAAAGAGGTGACAAGGTGAAAGAGTGAAAAGGTGTAGCGGGCGAATTGCTATTCGCCAATTTTGTTGCGGTCGCATGGGTATGTGACAATTTGTGGGATAGCAATCCCACCGCTACAGTTACCTTAATCACTTTATCACTTTATCACTTTATCACTTTGTCACTTTCTTACGCTGTTAAGGGGCCAATTATGAACAATAACAAAGGACAGATGTTAGTAATTGTTCTGCTGGCGGCGATGGTCCTGGCGATAATGATTCCGGCGATTGTTATGTGGGTGCACAGAGAAGTGGTATGGACAACGAAAGAACATAAATCAACGATTGCTTATAATCTTGCCGAAGCCGGCGTTCAAAGAGGCGTATGGAAACTGAAGAGTTCAACGGCGACATGGAATCAGGCGGCCCAAGGGCTGGCGATATCGGGATATAATTTTGACAACGTTTTCACGGATATATCGGGCGGCGAATACCGCATACGATTTTCATCGGGCCCGGATTCCAAATCAATTACAATTTTATCCGAGGGCAGAAGCTCTTCCCCAAAAGAAACACGGGCGATACGCGCGGTTTATAAAAATCAGACGGTGCCGGGCGCGATGATAACAAAAGGAATGATTACATGGGCGAATGCGTTTTCCGCCCATTGGGGGCCTATTATGGCTCATGGAAATATAACCATAACCGACGCAAACGCCGCCAAGGACTACTTCCCGAGAAAATACTCCCGTCAGGTCGTGAGTTCCAATCAGGCGGGGTATCCGCGCGACACAAATGGTTTGGTTCCGCCAAATAGCGACGGGTCAGGCGCCGGAGAGTGGTGGTCGGACTATCCTGTGCCCGACCTACCCGACCTGAATTTTACCGCGATGGAATCTTCGGCGACTTTAACGAACACTCGTAATATCTACGGTTGTTCAAAAATGAGTGTAAACCCGAATCCGGCAGGGCATCCATGGGGATGGTGGGGCGCCAACAATTGTAATTTGGGCGGCGGGGCGGGAAGCCATAACGGATTGAAGCATTTTCAGAATCCTTGGAATCATCCGTGGAAACTCATGCAGTACACATGGTACTGGCCCGGGGACGTGATATTTACCGGCGACACCGGGTCCAGGGGTTGCGGTATTTATGGAAACATCATAGTCAGAGGGAATATGACGAATTATTGCGGTGACAATTACTCATTTACAGGCAGAGTTCCAAGCGAAGCATATATGGAATATACAAAAATATACCAAACCGGAGCGGTCTCAACATTTGATACCGCCGCCATAAATCAGTATCCCGCCGATAATGGACTCAGGCAAAACAGAGCGACATTTAATTTTGGCGGCGAGACATGGACGGCGGGAGGGAGCCCGCCCACGGCCGCAAACACGGATGTGGGCTTGAGAGGATTTTTGTATGTGGGCGGAAATTATCAAATAGAAGGCCCTATGGACATTTATGGCGCCGTCTGGGTTGCGGGCAATGTCAGCAAAGCGGTTGGCGCGGAAAGGACAATAATTTTCTTTGACGACAATTTAGACCTGCCTTCGCTCAATGTTGTTCTCGTCCGCAAATCATGGGATGAAATCGTCCCGTCTACCACTCCGTGGCCATAAAAATACGGCTTTTCTTTTTTCTTCTTCTTGCCGCCTCTTTAATTATGAGCGCCGGCTGCCGAAAATCTCCCAAAACCATCACCGTAGAGCACACTGTCGCGTCGGGCGAAACGCTCTCGGTCTCTCTGGTCGAAAACGGAATACTCCCGCAG
>JASEHK010000145.1 GCA_030018875.1 Endomicrobiia bacterium
CCCGTCAGAAATACCAGTGCCACGCCATAAACGGATGCAACACGAACATCCCCTCGGGATAGATATTCATTCCGAGTTCGAGATGGGGAGAGGATGCGGTTATGCGGGCCATAAGTTTTTTGTATTGAAGACCGTAGGCCACCTGACTCGTGACGAATCTGTCTTTGCCCGTCTGATGCTCAAGCCCCCAAAAAAGAAACGTCTCGGACTGGGCGACGTTGAACTCGGTAAAGCCGGGAATATCTTTTATGGGTGATTCGCTAAATTTTATCTGGAGATTGACGTAAGAATATTTCGGGCCGAAGAAAACGCGGGTCTTGTCGGAGAGTTTCTTGGTGAATATCAAAGCGGCGGTGTAATCGTAGAGCGCGGGTTTTACGGTATCGGTGGAAGATGAGCCGCCGTCTTTTTTTGACGAATCCATCATCGAAGCGGCCGCCATCACCGTGGCGTTCTGGCCGTATTGGCCTTGTATGTCTATCTGCGGCCAGTATTCCTTTTCGTTGAGAACTTTTACTTTGAGGTTGAGGGCCGGCCACGCGAATGGTATAAACGACGGGAAGAAATTGAAGCGCAGTTGCGCGCGCCGATACGACGGAACAGGAACGGAATCTTCCATATCGGAGTGCAGGTTGAATAGTAAGTCGGCGGGATTGTCCAAAAACTTGGTCGCCATCTCGAGCGCCCACGGCGGTATTGACGCGCTTTCGGCGCACAAAGGGCGGACAGAAAACAGAGCCACCGCGAGGACGCAAAAAGTTACTATCGCGCGGAATATGGATTTTTTCATTCGGATGGCTATTATATCAATAAGAAACAGCCGCTGTCAATCAAGTCGGCGATATTTTGACGGGGTAAACTTTTCCGATGAATTGGTATGCCGATAAGGTTATTATCGGGCGAGCGCGTTATTACTTGCTCTCGCTGGAAGACGCGCCGAGTTTCCCTAAATCAACACCGCTCGTCAACAACTTTGTGGCTCCTGCAACAATGAGGTCGGGCGTGTAGACGAGGTCAATGTTGCGGCCTTTGAAGAAGTCGCTCTTGACCACTCCCGCGTCTTCGATGGATTTGCCCGAGACGATTTTGGTCGGGTCAACTTCTTTGACGAAGAGCACGTTTTGAAACGCTATCTCTTTGAGCAAGTTAAAGGGATTCGTGTTGGCGGAAGCAAAACTTGAATCGGAAAGAAGTCCGCCGGAGTTGTTTATTCCGTAGAATTCCGTCCACACGGAAAGATATTTGTCGGGATGCCCGGCCATGGAGTATCTCATCTCGGGCGACTTCGCCCACATGGCAAAATCCTTAATACCTTCATCATTGTCGCCATCCGGGAAAGCCGCGCCTTCCAAACGGGAATTATAGTCATCGTCGTTGGACGCCCAGCCGTTGATTTTAGTAGACCCCTCCATCTTGTCTCTTGTAACGGTTCTTGTGCCGGTCTTCTGCACGGAAACCCATGTCGTGCCACCCTGTGGGTTGTTTACTTGTTCCTGCACCCAATAGGTGTATGTCTCATCCTCGGTGACGGTTTTTCTATTGGCTATCATTTCGATTTTGTCTGTCCTGTTGCCCATCGAAATATAGGTTTTGTTTATTTTTATCTCGTTGCCCCCATCTTTGCGGTCGGAAAAGAACTGCGGCCACTTGGTTATATCCGAAGGTATCGCTTCGGAAAAAGTCAACTGGGCGTCCATAATGTCCACGCGGGAAGTTGCGAGACCGCTGTAGGAGTTCTTGAAAAAGCCGTTATAGACGTAGGAATCCCTTTTTGTGATGTTTACGACCTGTATTATGTCGTCCGACGGACGCAACAACTGCTGCTCCACACGCACAAGATTTCCGAAGCGGTCTCTGAGCGTGCGCCCGGAGGCGATGTCGGCCTGTTTTATTTCGTTGGTGAGGTCGCGCGTGGCGACGATGTCGTTGCGTATTTCGCGCACCATTTCTCGAATCTCGCGGCGCATCTCGGCGAGGTCGGTCGCCATCTCTTTTTTTGCTTCGGCCTGTTCGTCTTTCTTTTCGGCTTCGGCCGGAACCTTACCTTGCTCTAAAGCGGGCGAGATAGCGTCCTGCCATTCCTTTTGGTACTGCTGGAGTTGTTCGGCGCTCAAGGTCTCTTTTTGAATCGCGCCGGCTTCGTCGAGACGGGCAAGCATTCCGGCCTCGACCACCGACGGAGCGGCCATCGCCAAATCGCCAAAGTCCACCGCACCTTCGAAAACAAGCAACTGCCCTGCGGAATCCATAGCGAAATCGGTTCCGCGAACGGACGCGACGGACACCGGGGTTTTAACGTGAAACTTGGCGCCCTGCATAAGTTTGACTTTGGCGCGGAGTTTGCCGGCCAGAAGCGAGAATATACTTTCTTTTTGGGGAGATTGCGTTATTTCCATCTCGGAGTTTTCCCTCAGCCAAACTTTGGATTCTCCGTCGAGAATTTCCACGCGCGACGCGGCGGCGGTCTTTATTTTGTCTCCTGCGGCCAATGTCTCGCCCGAAGCGGCGGGACGCTGCGCGCCCGACGAGAGAATCGTTACATCTCCGACCGACGTCGCTATTTTCCTGTCGGCGAATGCTCCCGACGCTATAACGGCCGAGGCGGTTACGGCAGCGGCAAATGTTTTGATTGTCATTTTGATGTTCATAAAAACCTCCGGGCCGACACGGGTAAAAGACTTCGCCGAACGGCGGTCGCGTCTACCCTAAATTACATGCCGACGGCCGTATGGTATCAGAAAACCGCGAAAAAGTCAATGTCTGTCGCACAACGTGACAAAAATCACTATTTTTTGTCGCCGTGGCGGTGGGTTTCCGCCGACTGCGACGAAGGATGAGCGAGGCGACGCTTGTCGAGCGCGGTCTCAAGCCGCCGTATCTCGCGCACTTTGGAGGATATCTCAGCATCGTGCCGGTTAATCTCGCTGTTGCGTTCAAGTTCCAGAGTGTAAAGCCTGTGTTTAAGTTCGTTTTCCGCGACGGTCTTTGCCTCGAGGCGGGAGCGAGTTTCCGAGAGTTTTTCCTCGGCGGCGATCCTGGCGGCGCGGTCTTCGGCAAAGTTTTTTTCGAGGGCTCCAAGAGATGACGAGAGTTTCGCCGCCCGGCCTTCGGCATCGGCGGCGGCCGCATGGGAGGCATCGGATATTTCTTTGATTTTGGCTTCGGACGCGGCGCGGTCTTCCTCGACGCGTTTGGCCAGAGCCCTTCGCTCCTCATCAACAGAGGTCTTCAGATTGCTCGCCTCGAGTTCCGTCGCTCCGAGGCGCTCTTCGGCGCGGATGCGCAGGCGCTCCTCCTCTATGCGGGACTCTTCAAGAGACGTTATGACTTTTATTTTTTCAAGGAGCGACTCTTTCAGGGATTTTATTTCCTCGTCGTTCTTGGCGGTAAGTTTTTCGCGGTGGAGTTTTTCGTCGTTATAGGCCGCCTC
Source organism: Endomicrobiia bacterium (assembly GCA_030018875.1). GTDB lineage: Bacteria > Elusimicrobiota > Endomicrobiia > PHAN01 > PHAN01 > PHAN01. The sequence goes on from JASEHK010000145.1 coordinate 3,431, forward strand.
GGCGCGAGAGCGTTTCTCTTCCAGCGACGATATTTTTTCCTTGAGTTCGTGCTTTTCCTTGAGATATGCCTGCTCGTCGGCGAGAATCTTTTCTTTTAGGACAAGAGATCCCTCTTCTTTGGAATATATTTCTTCTCTGAGCGTCCGCTCGATATCGGAGGTTTTTTCACGAAAAGCCGATAACTCCGATCTGACGGACGTTAGAGTTGCCCGCAGAGAATCCGACTCGGAGCGGTATTTTTTTATCTCCTCCTCGACAATTGTCCAGCGTCGGGATTGGTTCATGCGCTGAGTTTCGAGCTCCGCGGACTGGGAGCGGATGCGGTCCATGGCGGTCTCTCGCTCCTCGTCGAGCTTTTTTTCAAGAGCCCTTATTTTCCCCTCGGCGGTCTCCAGACGGTGCCCAAGCGCGAGGAACTCCTGCTGTTTCGTTTCTATGGCCTTGCCCCAGCGTTCGCGCTCGCGCTCGATTCGCCGTCGGGAGAGCCTCAGCGATTCTTCGGCCACGGCTTTTTCGGCATTGAGAAGCTCGCGCATCGCCGAGTCGGGGGACGGCAGGATTTTTATGTCTTCTTTTTCGTCCATAATATTTCTATACGACGCGGCGCGGCTACTCGATGCAGCGCCGATTTGTTATTTTACCATATATAGCCGAGAGTTGCCAATATGTCAAGTGTTTTTTTGTCGTGTCTCCCTCGTAAGAAAAGTGAATAGGAAGTAGGGAGTGGAAAGTAATAAAAAAACAA
>JASEHK010000146.1 GCA_030018875.1 Endomicrobiia bacterium
ACATAGGGGATGAAGACACAGGCAATCCCGCCGATGGCGGGACTATGCCGCCCGTGAGCTGCCCTGTCAAAGGGCGAATGGCAATTCGCCCGCTACATCTTTTTGCCCTCCGCCTCGCCGCCTTTGTTTTTTTCCACTTCCCACTTCCTACTCCCCACTTCCTATCTCTTATCCCCGCCGCTTCCGGAAGTGTTGCCCGTCCGATGTATTCGTTAATTTACTGAAACCCCGGTAATTTGTAAAAAGAAGACTTGACAAAGGCGGCGGCTTTTTTATATAATGATAACAAAGTTGATAGGGGAAATTAGTATTAACCCAGGCCACCGACGATAAGAGGACAAAAATGCGACGCATATTCGAAGACATCACAAAGACAGTCGGCAACACGCCCCTTGTTAGAATCAACAAACTTTCAAAGGTTTCCGGCGCGACGATTTTGGCGAAACTCGAATCTTTCAACCCGCTTGCGAGTGTAAAGGACAGGGTAGGCGTGGCTATGGTGGATGACGCCGAAAAACGCGGAGTGTTGAAAAAGGGCTCCACCATAATAGAACCCACCAGCGGCAACACAGGTATCGCTCTGGCTTTTGTCGCGGCTGCGCGGGGCTACAAACTGATATTGACGATGCCCGAGACGATGAGCATAGAAAGAAGACAGTTGTTGAAAATGTTCGGCGCCGAAGTTGTTCTGACGGAAGGCCACGAGGGGATGAAGGGGAGCGTCGAGAAAGCCGAAGAGATTGCGCGCCGGACGCCGGGCGGCGTAATTCTCCAGCAATTCAATAATCCGGCAAACCCCGAGATACACAGAGTAACTACCGCCGAAGAGATATGGAGCGACACAGACGGCAAGGTTGGTATTTTTGTGACCGGCGTGGGCACGGGCGGAACGGCTACGGGCGTCGGAGAGGTTTTGAAGAAAAAAAATTCCCGAATAAAAATAATAGCCGTCGAGCCCAAGGATTCGCCCGTTCTTTCGGGCGGCAAGCCCGGTCCGCATAAAATACAGGGCATCGGCGCGGGTTTTGTGCCCAAGGTGTTCAACCGCGAAACGGTGGATGAGATTATATGTGTCAACGACGATGACGCGGGCGCTATGAGCGTGAAACTTGCCAGACAAGAGGGAATACTCGCCGGTATTTCAAGCGGCGCGGCGATGTGGGCGGCTTTGGATGTCGCCAAGAGACAAGAGAGCGCGGGCAAAACTATCGTCGTCATTTTACCGGATTCCGGCGAGCGGTATCTTTCGACATGGCTTTTTGAGAATATGGTGTAAATTATGAAAATATCATTCAAGGGCGACTACGCGTTAAAAATAATTCTCGACTTGGCTTTGACGTATAACGGAGAGATTACGCACATAAAGGACATCTCGAAACGCCAGGACATCCCGGAAAAATTTCTCGAACAGATTATCGTAATTTTGAAAAGAGCGAAATACGTTAAAACCGTTCGCGGTCCTAAGGGCGGGGTTTTTTTGGCCAAGCATCCTTCAAAAATTACGCTTGGCGAAATTGTTCGTCTGATAGACGGCTCCACCGCCCCGATAGCGTGCGTCAGTTGCTCGGCTTATCTGAAATGTAGCTTCGAAAACAAGTGTGTCTTCAAGAAAGTATGGGCCGAGGCGCGCGAAAGAACCAATGATATCGTAGATAAAACGACGTTTCGGGATATGGTGAAGGATGCGACGAAAATGGAGCCCCGCGGCGCGCTGGAGTACAGTATATAGCCGCATTATTTTTTTGAAAGTTATGTTGACTATTTATATAGACATTCTTATCAAAGGGAGTTCGTATGCCGAAAATAAAAGTTAACGGAAGTCCGCAGGAAATCGAGCATAGCGTTACCGTCGCCGAGTTGCTTGTGTTGAACAAAGTCGAGATGCCCGATATGGTGAGCGTCCAATTAAACGGCGAGTTTGTGAAGCGCGAGAATTTCGGCTCCACCGTCGTAAAAGAAAACGACGAGATTGATTTTTTATATTTTATGGGAGGGGGAAGATAATGGGATTTACCACCAAAGCCATACACGCGCCGTTTTTAAGAAAGGACGCCCATGGTTCATTGAACTTCCCGGTTTATGATTCTGTGACGTTCGAGTTTGAAACCGCCGAAGATATAGAAGACGCATTTATGGGGCGAAAGCCGCGTCATGTGTATTCGAGGATTACAAATCCGACGGTGGAGCATCTCGAGCAAAAGATCAAAAATGTTTCGGGGGCATTGGCCGTCGTGGCCGTATCGTCGGGTATGGCCGCCATAGCCAATACCATTATGGCTCTTGCTCAAAAAGGCGACAACATAATAACGACGAAATATATTTTCGGCAACACTTATTCTCTTTTCAAAAACACTCTCGAACCGTGGGGGCTCGAAACGAGATACGCCGATTTTTCGCGTCCCGAAACCGTCGGGAAACTCATAGACGGAAACACCCGCGCGATATATTTCGAGACCATCACCAATCCGCAAATGGAAGTCGCCGACGCAAGGGCGTTATCGCTCATAGCCCGAAAATACAACGTGCTTCTCCTGTGCGACACGACGGTCACGCCGGTCTATTTGTTCGCCGGCCGGGATTTCGGCGTGGACGTCGAGGTTCTTTCGAGCACAAAATATATTTCGGGCGGCGCGACTTCCGTCGGAGGGATTATTATAGATAACGGCACTTATGACTGGGGCCGCATACCGAAACTCGCCGCCGACGCCAAAAAGCAGGGACCTTTCGCGTTTGTGACGAAACTCAAGCGCGAGGTCTACCGCAACTTCGGCGCGTGCCTTTCCCCGCACAACGCGTATCTGCAAAGCGTGGGGCTCGAAACGCTCGCTATGCGGGCCGATAAGTCGTGCGCCAACGCGCTGGCCGTCGCAAGATTTTTGAAAAGCCGCGATTATGTCGCGCGGGTCAACTATCCCGGGCTTGAAGATTCGCCTTTTTACCGCGTTGCCAAGTCCCAGTTCGGGGAAAAGTGCGGAGCGTTGCTTACGTTCGAGTTGGCGTCGAAAGAAAAATGTTTTGCTTTCTTGAATAAACTTCATCTCGTCAGACGGGCGACCAATATAAACGACAACAAGACGCTGGCGCTTCATCCGGCCTCCACCATATTTTGCGAATATCCGCCGGACCTCCGTCTTGACATGGGCGTGCCCGACACGCTCATCCGGCTTTCCGTGGGTATAGAAGACGCCGACGACATAATATCCGACATGAAGCAGGCGGCGGAGGGATAGATATGACGTTGAACGACCAGCAGATAGAACGCTTCAGCAGGCACATAATCTTAAATGATGTGGGTGTTGAAGGCCAGGAAAAAATTATCGCCGGCAAGGTTCTGATAATAGGCGCGGGCGGTCTGGGCGCCCCCGCGGCGCTGTATCTTGCCGCCGCGGGCGTCGGGACTATCGGCATCGTTGACGGCGACGAGGTGGACCTTAGTAATCTTCAGCGACAGGTCATCCATTTCACGCCCGACATCGGCCGCGCCAAAGTCGTCTCGGCGAAAGAAAAAATGGAACTTATCAATCCCGATGTCAAAGTGATAACGTATAAAGAGAGAGTATTTGCAAGCAACATTGCGGACATAATAAAGGATTACGATTTTATTATTGACGGTACCGACAATTTCCCCGCGAAGTTTCTCATAAACGACGCCTGCGTTCTGGCGGGAAAACCGTTTTCGCACGGCGGCATATTGCGTTTCGACGGACAAACAATGACGTATGTCCCCGGCCGCGCCTGCTACAGATGCGTTTTTCAAAATCCTCCGCCAAAAAATCTTGTGCCGTCGTGTGCGCAGGCCGGTGTGCTGGGCGCTGTCGCCGGAATGCTCGGGACGATTCAGGCGGCCGAAGCGTTGAAATATCTCATAGGCAAGGGCGAACTCTTGACCGACCGCCTCCTGATGTTCAATGCTTTCAGGATGGAGTTCAGGACGGTCAACTTCAGGCGCAACGCGGACTGCCCCGTCTGTGGCTCAAACCCCGCAATAAAAGAATTAAAAGATTGCGAGCAGGCCGTTTGCGAGTTGAAACAGAAATGAAAAAATTTACTCCGGTATATTTGTTCTTTGCGGGGGGCTACCCCAAAAATGTCATTCCCGCCACCGCATTCTGCGGGGTCCCGCCAAAGGCGGTGAAATGCCTG
>JASEHK010000147.1 GCA_030018875.1 Endomicrobiia bacterium
CGCCCGCTCACACATAAATAGGGAGGCGGAATATGTCAGAGATTTTAGTGGTGGTCAGCAAAGTCAAGAAAATGGTAAAGGATTCCGAGCTGAGAACCGGCGTTGATTACATCGCCAAACTCTCGGAGAAAGTAGAAGCCGTCGTCAAGGCCTCGATAGAAAAAGTGAAAGCCGAAGGCGGCAAAAAGACCCTCGGCGGCGAGGATATAGTCTGAAGAAAAAGTTTTCAAAAATCCGTCGCCGACTATCCGGAAGCGTCGCGGGGGCAAAACCCCCTCCGTCGGTGTCTTTCGACGACGCCGTCGGACTGATAGCTCGGACATGTTCGAAGTTTTTGCGCATTAGGACGGAAACCGTCCGTTTGGAAGACGCCTTTATGCGCGCGGTCTCGTCGGATATTCGCGCGCGGATGGCCGTGCCGCCGTTCGACAATTCGGCCATGGACGGTTTCGCCGTCCGCTCTCGCGACGCGCATAAGCCGGGCGTCCGTCTTAAAATAGTCGAGGTAGTGCCCGCCGGCCGTCATCCTTCAAAAAAAATCGGACGCGGCGAATGCGCCGGAATAATGACGGGCTCCGCGATGCCGTCCGGAGCAGATGCCGTGGTTATGAAGGAATACGCGACCGAGGCGGATTCCGGATTCGTCGGAATACTGCGCCCCGCCCGTCGGGGTGAAAATGTGCGCTTGGCCGGCGAGGACGTAAAAAATGGCGATTTGCTCGTGCCCAAAGGCGCCTTGCTTGGCGCGGCCGAGTTGGGTCTCGCGGCGTCGCAGGGATACGGCCGTATCGAAGTTTTTCGCCGCGCGGTAGTCGGATTTTTCACCACCGGCGATGAGGTCGTCCTTCCTGGCCGCCGTCTCAAACCTTCCCAAATATACAACGCCAACAGATACACTCTCGGCGCCTCGATAGCCGCATCGGGATGCGAGCCTTTTTACGCGGGCCATCTGTCCGATGATATCGCTCATAGCGCCGCCGCCATCGCATTTGCCGTCGGACGTTGCGACGCTCTCGTGACCTCGGGCGGAGTTTCGATGGGCGATTTCGACATCGTCAAAAAAGCATTGCGGCGACTCGGCGCCGTGATTATTTTTGAAAGGATACGCCTGAAGCCGGGCCGCCCCACCGGCCTCGCCGTCTTGAAACGCCGTCCGGTTTTTTTGTTGCCGGGGAATGTCGTCTCATCCCTGCTTGCGTATGATCTTCTCGTGGGCCCGTATATCGGAAACTCTCATTGTGGGTTTGACGCTCGATTTAAGGCCATCGCGGGATTTTCATACGTCAAAGACGATGCCCGCCGCCATTTTTTAAGGGTCTCTTTGGATGGCAATCGTAAGGGTTTTCCGACGGCGCGTCTTGTGCGGGCTCAGGGCTCGGGGATATTAAGTTCAATGTCCGGATATGACGCGCTTGCTGTTATACCCGAGGGACGCCATGCCGTCAGACGCGGCGACGGGATAAACGTCATAACGCGCCGCCCATCCTCTCACTCGGGTTTTCCCGGAAAGTGAAGACAAGGTTCAATTTTTTCGACGCCGCGCTTGTCGCCGCCTTACTGTCCTCGGCGGCTTTTTTATTTGTGGGGAGACCTTCCGCGTCCGTCGAGAGGCCGGCTATTGTCAGAATAATGTCGGGCGACGGCTCCGTGACGTTATCGTCTCTCGACGAAGACCGCGTATTGCGGCTCGGAAACGGTTTTGTCGTCGAAATCAAAGGGCGGCGCGCTCGCGTCCTTTCGTCGGATTGCCCCAAAAAAATCTGCGAACATTCCGGGTGGATTTCCCGCGCGGGAGAATCGCTCGTGTGCGCTCCGAAAAAAACGGCGGTTTCGATAATATCGGGCGACAAAGAATATGATGCCATTACAAGATAAAACATCGGCTTCCGACGAGCGCTCAGCAAGGCTGACGGCCGTCGGGGCGGCGCTTCAGGCGGCCGAATCGCTGGTGCCTTATCCCATCCCCGGTGTAAAACTCGGGCTTGCCAACGTGGCCAATATATGGGCGCTGGAAAATCTCGCATTTTCGCGCGCCTTTCTCGTCTCCGTCTGCCGTCCCGTGGCCGCCTCTTTCCTTAACGGCACTTTTTTGTCCCCGACATTCATAATAAGTTTTATCGCCTCGCCCGCCGGCTTTCTGGCTATGGCTGTTTCTCATCGGTTAAAAGTTTTCTCGGCTTACGGCGTGAGCGTCTCAGGCGCCATAGCCCATAACGCTGCGCAACTTGCCGTTGTCTATTTTTTGTTCATCCGCGCGCCCGGAATGTTCGGTCTTGCGCCGGCGTTGGCGCTGGCCGGAGTTATTTCGGGGCTCGCGACCGGCGCGCTCGCCTCGCGCGTCCTTGCGGCTTCTCGACGGAATAACGCTTACGGGCGCGAAGTGGCGGCGGACGATGAAGTCCGTCCTCATCCCTGTTCCGAGATTTCCGAGAGAGTTTCGTGGGGACGGCTTCTGGCCGCCGCCGCCGTCATAGCGGGGAGTTTTTTCGCGGACGGACTCGCTCCTCTGGCCGCAGCCGATGTATTTCTTGCGGTCGCGGTATTTTTGAGAAGGCAAAAGGGGACAGCCGCGCGATACGCGCGTTTTGCTCCGGCGTTGACGGTTTTTTCCGTTCTCCCGGTGTTATTCGGAGGGGGGATTACCGTCGGGGCGGTGTCGGGCTTGAGGATACTTCTGGTTTTTCAGGTCTCCGTTTTGCTTTTCAAAAAAAATAAGACCGCCTCTCTTCCCGAGCTCAAGTGGCGGCCTTTCAAGATTTTTCCGTTGACGTTGTTCGCGCGCGCGTGGAACATAACCGGCCGCGCCGTGGCTCTGGCTCCGGATGCTCTCGCGGCTTTTGCCGACGTCCGTCCGTCGGCGTCCGGTGTTCGCGCCGGATTTTTCGAGCGCGTGGCCGATGCGCTTTCCGGCGCCACTCAATGACGGACGAGATATTTTTTTACTGAAATATCAGCAAGGTTGATGTCGCATAAATGCGACCGCCACCGACGGACGCTATCCTTTTTTATTGAAAACTCAGTAAGTGAACCGGATATTTTTTAGCCCCGAAGTTTTATGAATTCCGCCCCGCTCGTCCACTATAACGCATTGCGCCCCGGGCGTCCCGTCAACCAACTTTAGTCCCTTATCAACTCCCAGAACGAATACTGCCGTCGAGAGCGCGTCGGCGGTGATGCAGTCGTCGGCGATTACCGTTGCCGATATCACTCCCCGCGCCGGCTTTCCGGTCGAAGGGTTTATAATATGGTGATAGCGGACTCCGTTTATTTCTTTGAACCTTTCGTAGTCGCCGCTCGTGGCCGCGGCTTTGTCGCGGAGCGGTATGACTCCGAGAAATTCCGATGATTTTCGCGGGTGCTTGACGGCTATCTTCCACGTCCTCTTCCCGAATACCCGAATATCTCCTCCGGCGTTGACGAGACCCTCGGCGGCGCCCAATGCCATCATCTCCTCGATGGCGCGGTCCACGGCGTATCCTTTGACAAAGGCTCCAAAGTCCAATATTATCCCGGGCTCTTTTGTAAGGAAGTTTCCGTCGAGGTTTATGCGGGATACACCCGATGCCGCCCGCGCTGCCGCGATGTTTTTCGCCGTCGGGACTTGTTCGCCGGCTTTCCTCCAGAGCCTGCTCAAAGCGCCGAGAGCCGGATCCATCGTCTCGAGCGACCTCGACGATATTTTAAGCGCGAACTTAATGAGATAAAGCGTTTCTCCGTCGAGACGTTGCGGGGATTGCGCGGAGTTTATCTTATATATCGTCGAGCCGCGGCTGTACGGCGCGTATTTTTGGTCTATCCGTTTCATCTCCAAGAAGGACGCATCGAAGATTTTCTCGTCCGTGCCTTCGGGAGCTTTTATTTCAACCAGTGTATCCATCATAAGCCGCTGGCGCGACTCGATTTTTCGTTCCCGTATGGAGCATCCTGCCGCTGTTATGGTTACGGCGACTGCTGCTACTGCGAGCGTCCGAATCTTTTTTGCGCAATTGCGCCCGCTACGGTAGGTTTCGTTTGAGTTCATTTATATAGTAAATAGTGAATAGTAAGAGAGTAAATGGTGAAAGAGTGAAAAAGTGAAAAAGGTGAAAAGGTAAAAGGGTGAAAAAGTAAAAGGGTGAAAGAGTTGTTTT
>JASEHK010000148.1 GCA_030018875.1 Endomicrobiia bacterium
AGCGTGAAGAGTAGTTTTCTTTTAACCTTTCACCCTTTACCCTTTACCCTTCACGTCTTTTCTTGTGACATTGTTACGAGCGACTTCCTACTTCCGGTTTATTTGAAGATATTCCGCTTAAGTTGTTCGAACTTCTCGCCGCCCTGTTTTTTGAGCTCTTCCTCGGCTTTGCGCTTTTCTTCCTCGGCGCGTTTCTTTTCGCGGTCTTCGATTTCTTTTATTTTGGCGCGGACTTCTTCCGTCTTATCGCGGATGGCGTCTATCTGAGAGCGCGCCTCTTTTTCGCGGACGGCGCACTCCGACATTATGGCGGCTTTTCGCTCGTTATACTCTTTCATCACTTCGGCGCGCTTCTCGTCGGTGAGACGGTTTACTTCGGCGCGTAGGCGCGTCTGCGCCTCGGCAAGTTTCTCTCCGAAGATTTTTTTCATGCGCTCGCTCAAAATCTTGTCTATGCCCGACTCGACGGAAAACCTCAAATCGCCGACGCGGCCGGATATACGGGCGGCAAGAGAGAGTTCATCTATCCCTTTCCAAATGTCGGATAGAATCTTGCGCGTCTCGTCGTCGCCTTCGGCGAGGGATGCGCGATAAGAGACGCCGCCGACTTTCAAGCCCAGACGGGAATTAATTTCGTCGTCGGCGAAGTCAAAAGAGACCTCGACGGCGGCGCGGGAGTTTTCAAAGGATGGCAGATACTCGGATTCGGGCAGTCCCAGCGATTTTCCGTCAATACCTTTATAGGAAACCGCGAAAGAATCCTTGGCGGCTTCGCCGGTATGATCGAAAATCGCTTGAATGTCAAGCGAGCGTCCGCCGCCCGAACCGGCGAGTTTTATCCGCGCGGGCTTTCCCCACAGAGACGGGTCGCTCGTAAAATCCGTCGCGACGCCGGAAAAAACCGTGGGACTTTCGGGCGGGCCGAACTCTCCCTGAATCAGGATTTTTTCCACGAGAAACTTGGGACGGGGCGACGGCCCGCCGGGGAATTCGATGTCGCGGCCTTTCAAGCGGGGCCGCTCGACGGTTTTGTCGGTTTTCTTGCGGGCGGGCATATATTTTCTGACGAGACCGATGTAGTAAACGGCCGTGTTCACGCGCCCTATCCAGGCGCGGCCAAAGAGCGCTTCGGAGATATTTCCCGACGGGAGTGAGGGGAGTTTTAGTTTGTCCGAGAGTTTCTTCAAGTCCGCGTTTTTGAGGTCTTCGAGCGCGCGAAGAATATCTTTTTCCTCGCCGAAGTCGGCGGCGATTTGCGTTTTAAGCGCCTGAATCTCGACAAGCGCATTTTGGGCATGCTCGCCGGCGTTTTTGAGATTTTCAAGCGCGGGAGCCGCGGCTTGCGCTTCCTCGATAGCGCTTATTTTTATCTTCGAGGCCTCGGCGACGGCAGATGAAACCGGCGCAAGTCGCGCCGAAAGATTTAGATTTTCAAGCCGCTCTTTATTTTGAACGTATTTGTGGGCAAGCCCCTCTTTCATTTTTTCAAGCTCGCGCGGAGATTCGAGGTCGTCGAGTTTGACCATATCGGGCGATATTTTACTCAGCGCCGCGCGGGCGTCTTTTATGCTCGAAGCCGCCGGAAGCGAGGCGACTTGGGTTTTGCCTTTTTCGTAAAGCGCCGACATAAGACGCGAAGCGACGCCGGGCTTATCTTGTTTTTCTATTTTTTTGACGACACGAGGCGGCAGGGCGCCGGAGGTCTTTCTCGGGGTTCCGAACTTCAAACCCTCGACGGACATTTCCTCGATGTTGACCTTTGCGGAAAGCAGAGGATACGGCCTGACGGCGAATCTTATGCTTTTGGCTTGGGCGATATTTTTCCAGACATCGTTTTTATCGGCTATCGAGAGCCCTTCTATTCGCGCCGACAAGTCGGAAAACTTGGTCTTGAGACGCGCGACGTCCACCTTCGCGCCGAAGGCGGCTTCGCCGGAGGCGACCACGGCTTTTTTAAGCAGCGCATCGAGAAAAAGTATGTTGAAAGCCGCCACTACCGCGACGACGGCGGCAAAGGGGGCGATGAACTTCCATCTCATATTATTATTCCTTTAGTTTATCGTAAACCGAGAAAAAATTTGTGGCCTTGAAGGCCTTCATTATTTTTAAGTTTTCGACTTTGCTTTTGAGGCGCGCGCGGTAAAAAATTATGAACTTTTCGATGACAATTATCGTCGGAACAAAAAACGCCGAGGCGGTCGCGAAACTGCCGAGCATCACGGTGTTATAAAACCGGGTGAAGGGCGTCAGAGGCGCGTTGTAAATCTTAACCCAGAAAGGCGTCAAAAAATCCATCTTTGCAAGGAGCGCGTAGCCCACAACGTCGGAAAGCGGGTCAAGGGCAAATGAAATGAGCGCGAAGACCGCCGCGCCCAAAAAAGCCGCGGCGACGTTGACGTTCAAAATCATTATCACGAAAAAAACGACGAGATTGTTGACGATGTTCGACGGAGGCAGCCCCAAAAACGCCCCCAGAGCGAAGCCGGCGGCAATCTGACGCGGCGAAATATCCGAATGCAGAATCGCTACAATTTTTTTCAAGAATTTAATCCATATCATTTCGTCTCTCCAAAATCACGTTTCAAACAAGTCGGCGCGCCAAATGTGAGAGCAGACGTCCGACGGAACCCTATCGTATCTCGATGACGTCGCCCTCCGCGAGGATATCCTTGCGGAGCGCGCCCGATGCCATTTCTATGACCATCTCCGACGAAGAAACCCCGGACGGGACGCGCCAAGGTTTTATGCCGAGCGCGACTTTAAGAACCACTCCGCCCCGGCCGACGAAGGCCGCGTCGAGCGGAAACCGCATAAAAAAAGTGTGTATCGCCAAGCAGGGCTTGATGACGAGCGCTTCGTCGGCGGCGATGGATTTGGCGAACATAAGACCGCGCAGGCGCGAAAAAAAACCGTCCGCGATGTCGGAGCGGGCTGCGACGACTTTGTTTTTCGTCAAATTATATATCACTATGTTTTTATTATACAACTTACCCGACTTTTGGGTCAAACGTCGGCCGAAGAGAATTTTATATCGGAAAAACTTGACTGTTTACGGGGATTTTAGTAGAATTGACACAGAGTGTCCCAAAGTCGCGGTTGGCTTATGCAGAGAACCCACAGTGCGGTAAAAGGGCGAGTGGCGAAAAGGCATACGCACAACACTTAAAATGTTGCGGTCTCAAAGACCATGTGGGTTCGATTCCCACCTCGCCCACAAAATGATGTTATAAAAGCCAAACTAAGGAGTCCCAATGGTTAAGAGAACTTACCAACCTAACGTAAGAAGAAGAAAAAAGAAGATGGGGTTTCGTTCCAGAATGAAAACCCACGGCGGCAGAAAGACCATAAATCGCAGACGTCAACACGGCAGAAAACGCATAGCGGGCTGATGTCGCCCAAGTTCCACTACCGCGAAAGAATCCATTCGTCGAAAGAGTTCGCCCGAATCCTCGGCGGCGGAAAATACTTCAACTCCGAATATCTTAGGGTATTGATTCTCTTGAGGGATGGACCGCCTTCGAGGCTTGGCCTCGTCGTAAGCCGAAAGGTCGGCGCGGCGTCGGCTCGAAACCGTCTCAAGCGGCGGCTCAGAGAGATTTTCCGTCTGAGAAAGGACGGATTCTCGAAACCGGCCGATGTCATTTTTATGCCGAAAGCGGGCGCGTCCGCGTTGAGTTATGGCAAACTTGAACTGCTCGCCGACAAGGCCTTCGCCTCGAGCGGTATATCGGGTAAAAAACACAACCCCCTAACCTTCTTTGATAAGGGGGAACAAAAATGAAAGCAGTTGTTTTCTTTCTTATTGATTTTCTAAAAAGTTTCCGCTTCGCGCCCGCAGGCGCCGCGTGCCGGTTTCATCCGACGTGCTCGGCCTACGCGAAAGAAGCCATAGACAGACACGGGATTTTGAAGGGCTCGTGGCTGGGAGCGCGGCGACTCGCGCGGTGCCATCCGTTTTTCCGGGGCGGATACGATCCGGTAAAGTAAAATCTGATTTTTGAGTTTATTGAAAAACTTCTTTTTCCTATTTGTCATTCCCGTCTCCCGCCACGGCGGGACGGGATTATCGGGAATCCATA
>JASEHK010000149.1 GCA_030018875.1 Endomicrobiia bacterium
CACAATTTACTTTCACTAACGGGAGGTCGTTAAAATGTCGGAACTAAAAGAAGCGTTGGGCATGATCGAAACCAGAGGACTCGTCGCAATGATAGAGGCCTCGGACGCGATGGTCAAAGCGGCCAAAGTGCGTCTTGTCGGATACGAGAAAATAGGGTCCGGACTTGTGACCGCCATGGTCAGAGGCGAGGTCGGAGCCGTAAGAGCCGCCGTCGAAGCCGGCGCCGCCGCCGCGCAGAAAGTCGGCGAACTCGTAAGCGTGCACGTGATACCGCGCCCGGCCGACGACGTCGAGAAAATCATTCCCAATAAGTAAGTTTCTCTCAAACATCGAACCGTGTCGCTCCGCACAGGAAATCGCCGAAGCCCCTTGAAGAGTTAGAGCCGGCCGCCGTTTTTTTTCGATCAAGTCGGCGATACTTTTGGCGTTTGTTTTTCTTGATGACTTGACAGGATGAAAAAAAACGATATAGTGGACATAATAGCGAGCGCTCTCGCGTCTAAAAGTTCGGGAGCGCTTTCCGTCGGCAGAGGCCATTCGGAGGCGATTATCCGCGCTCCTGCCTTGGCGCTCTACAATGCCCGCGGCGGCTATAACACATCTTACACGTCCATCAAGGGCGCCCGGGCGTTCGTTTCCGAATATGACGTTCGCGTAATGTTGCGCGCCGACCCGTCGGAAATCAGTGTGCCGAAAAACGCGATAATCAGCCCGCTGGCCGAAGATATTATTCTGGAGAAAAACGTAAAAATCAATTATGTATGATGTAAAAAAACTTCTGGGCGCGATGCTCCGGAACAATATATCGGACATTCATCTCAAGGTTGACTCCGTTCCGCTCGTCAGAGTCAACGGTGAGCTCTCTTGCGCGTCCGGCGAAAAACTTTCCGCCGACACGATGAAAAAGATAGTCGAGACGATATTGTCGAGCGAACAGGCCGAGAAGTTTCGCAAAGAATGCGACATAGATTTCGCCTACTCCGTCGAGGGGCTCTCGCGTTTCCGTGTCAATGCGAGTATGGAGAGGGGAAACCCGTCTATGGTGCTTCGCGTGGTGCCGACGGGGGTGAAATCTTTCGAAGAATTAAACTTGCCGGATGAGGTCTTCAGGAAGCTCGCCAATGTGTCGCGCGGGCTTATACTCGTGGCCGGCATCACCGGTTCCGGCAAGACGACCACGCTTAACGCCGTTATCAATCATATAAACGAGACCAAGCGTACCAAGATAGTTATGATAGAGGACCCCATCGAGTATTATCATTTCGACAAAGAATCCTCGATATCCCAGCGCGAGATAGGCCGCGACGCCAAGACCTTTGAAAGCGCTCTGAAATTCTCCCTGAGGCAGGACCCCGACATAATAGTCATAGGCGAGCTCAGAGATTCGGAGGCGATGAAGGCCGCGATACTGGCGGCCGAGACAGGACATCTGGTTCTCTCGACGATACACACCATAGACACCTCGCAGACGATAGATCGCATAATCAGCTCGTATCCTCCTCACCTGCAGTCGGGCGTATGCGCCCAACTGGCCTACGTAATCAAAGGCATTGTGGCGCAGCGCTTAGTGCCGGCCAAAGACGGCTCCATGCAGTATCCGATATGCGAGATACTAATCGGCACGTCTCTCGTAAAGAACATCATAGTTGAGAAAAGGCTCGGCGATATACCCAAAGCTCTCGAACAGGGGACATTTTACGGTATGCGCACGTTTGATCAGGACCTCTATAGTTTATGCACCGAAGGTAAGATATCGTCGGAAATCGCGTTCGAAAATGCCACCAATGTTGACGATTTGTCTCTGCGGCTCAAAGGCATAGAGCGCACTTCTTAAATTTTGCGCCGACGGGCTACGTCCGCGATACTATTTTTGGGAGCTCTAAAAACACAACCGCAGGCAGCCGCGAAAGTTCGCAAGCAATGCTAAAAAAATGGGAATTTATCCGCATGCCCGCGGAGAAAGACGCTTCGCGCTGGCGATTGAAACTCCAAATCGCCGAAGCCGATATTGATAAGATATCGGGCGAACTTCCCGGCAATAAAGGCAGGCCTTTTATCGTCGAGGACGGCGTGTTCGATTTCGGGATTTATTTCTACACGCTCTCCGAGGCCGCCCACGTCGCCGTCTCATCCGCGCTTAAAAAGATGTCGCCCGACGGCAAGTGCGACGATTATTCGACCTCCTCCGATGACATATTCTCATCTCTGGCCGACAAGATAGAAGAGACCGCATCATCATCATCATCATCATCATCATCATCATCGTCGCAATCCTCTAATACCGGACGGACAAAAGAAGAGCGCCCGTCGCACGCGCGCGCGGTCTCTTCCGAAGGTCACGGCGGAACGTTTCTTATCGAGGACATCCCGCTGAATACCGAGTACGTGTTCGAAGAGTTCGTAGTCGGTCCCAATAATAGGTTCACGCACGCGGCCGCTATGGCTGTGGCCAAGGCGCCGGGCAAGACCTATAATCCTTTTTTTATTCACGGTGGCGTGGGGCTTGGCAAGACCCACCTGATGCAGTCCGTCGGGCATTACGTCAAAAAAAACTTTCCGGACCTCAAAATTCTCTATATAACGACGGAAAAGTTCGTGGCCGATGTCATAGACGCCATAAGCAGCGGCGAAGGCAACGCGCTGAGGAACTTTTATAAAACCGTTGATGTTCTGCTGGTGGACGACATACAGTCACTATCGCAGTCCGAGTCCACGCAGGACGAGTTCTTCCATATTTTCAATCTGCTTCATCAGAACAAAAAACAAATAGTTATCACCTGCGACCGCCCTCCCAAACTGCTGAATGTGCTCGAAGACCGCCTGCGTTCGCGTTTCGAGTGGGGGCTTATCGCCGACATCAAATCGCCGTCTTTGGAAACCCGCGTCGCGATACTCAAAAAGAAGGAGGAGGCCGAGCATCTCGTTCTCGACGACAACATACTCCTTTACATAGCGTCCAAACTTAAATCCAACATAAGAGAGCTCGAGGGTTTCTTAAAAAGAATAACGGCCTATTCCACGCTGACGAAGCAGGAAATAGACATCAATCTCGTCAGGACTCTTATGGCCGAACTCCTGCCCGGAGAGGAAAATCCCGCGATTACGATGGCCGAGGAACAGGCGGCCAAGTCGCCCGCGCTCAATATGCCGCATCAGACCATACCTCAGCAAAAGATGCCGGAGCATGACGCGCCCGAACCGCCCGCGCCGACGATGGAATCTTTGAGCGAGGCCGATATAAAGATTGTTTCCAAGGGCTTCCAGGCGTCGTCGTCTTCGCCGGCCGTCGCCTCGGTAAAGCCGCCTCATGTTTACGCGCCGTCGTCGGTATCCGCGGCCTTGGCGTCATCATCGTCATCATCTCATAAGTCCGCGCCGGCCGGCGGGTCATCCATGGATCCCACGCTAAGGCCGGTGGACGTGGTGTTTTTTTTTCCGTCGGGACGCGACAACGAATTGGCCAAAATAAAAGAGAAGTTCGCCGAAGTGATAAAGAAGCACAAGTTGAAGTTTCAATTGGTGTCCGTATTCGATAAATCGTACGAAACCGAAGGCAAAATAAACTACGCCATGTTCACCGAACTCTGCAAGACGAACAAGGTGCATATAGCCGTTGCGCTGTCTCCGCCGCCTGAGGACGGAGTCAAGGAAGAATATTTCGCCAACGTTCTGGGCGCAATGATGAGCGACGAAAAGATATCGCTCCAGTTAGTTCCGTGGAACGAAATAAATAAGGACTATCGCTATCTTAACCTGGCGCTCGACATCACGCTTTCGAGCGCCGACGGCAAGTAGAGCGGATTTGACGACAATATGAAAAAAACAGGGTTTTCGCATTCGGCGGTTCTTTTCGCGTTTGCGGCGATGTGGATAATCTCGGGCATTTGGGCGACCGTTTGTGTCGCTCGCGCGGCCGCGTCGGGTCGTATCGCATCTTCCGTTTCAGCCTCGATTTCTTCGGGCCGCTTTCGGAACATTCACGACTACTTCGCATCCGAAAGGTTTCTGGTCAAGATGAGCCGTGTGTCTCTCAAAAAAGGCATTCTTGAA
>JASEHK010000014.1 GCA_030018875.1 Endomicrobiia bacterium
CAACAGGCGATATAAAGTTTCGGGGACGGCGTCTTCATTATTTTTTTTATTTTTGTCCGGATATCTTTGAAAGTATGCCGTTGAGTTTTTCTATAAATGTGTGAAGCGCGTCGCTTTTTCTGACGATAAGCGATTTGTAGTCGCCTGTTTCGGACATATTTTTGAGTTCTTTCGTCAGTCTGGCCAGCGGCCCCACGAAACGATGCAGATGAATCGTCGTGGCGGCGGCCAGCGCGGTGAATATCACGAAAAGTTGGACCATTATGAATATGCCGAAACGAAGTATTTCGCCGCGGGTTTCAAGCATTGCTATCTCGGGGAGAACAGTCTTTAAGAGCATGAAGAGTTGAAGTTCTATCATTGCTATTATCAATAAAAACGCCGCGGCTATGAGATAAACGGGTTTGAGCTGATAGCTTTTTTCGACGAGATAGTTTTTTCTTCTTTCGGCTGCGGTCATAATTGCCTCCGTTCGCTTATCGGGGATTACTTTAGTTTTTCCGTCGCCAGTCGGCGCAACATCGGATCGGGGTCGTTGTCGGCTATGTATTTTATGGCGGATCGGATTCTTGCGTGTTTCGCGCCGGTCAACGACTCCAGCGCTTTTTGTCTGAAGGCCGGGTTCTCTTCGCGCAGCGCGCGCGCCGAAAGATCGGCGGCCGCTTCGGATTTAAGTCGGGCAGCGTGTTCTATCGCCCAGAGTTTCAGGTCGGGATTGTTCATTTCGTAGAGGACTACGAGTTCCGGAACGTCGCCTTCGTCTATGAGTCGCCCCAGAGTGGAGAGTATCTCGCGGTTCTGGGCGCGGTTGTCGCGTCGCATTATTTTGGCCAGGTTGAAAAGTTCCGCGTTGGCTTCGTAAAGATTAAGACGCGCGATGGCCGATAAAGCGTAGGCGCGGGCGTGCCTGTTTTCGTCATACAGTGATTTTATTATGTGAGGCCTGTGGGACTTGTCGGTTATGGCGTCGAGAATTGCGGCGGCCTCTGTTCTGACGGATGAGTCGGCGTCCTTGACGAGGGCAAAGAATATGGCGACTGTTTTGTCGTCGGTAATTTTCATGCCGGCAAGCGCCCGCGCCGCGGCCCTGCGGCATTCCGGATAGTAATCGCTTTCGGCCATCTTTTTTAAAGTTTCGACGGCCGACGTCATTTTCGCTTTGCCGACTATGCCGGCTGCCGACGCGCGCAACGTCGCGTCTTGGTCGAGGAGAAGCCCCTGAATTATTTTCAGCGATTCGTCGTCGGTTATGTGTTCGATGGCCGCGATAGCCGCGCGTTTTACTGAAACGTCGGGGTCGTTTAGATAGGGGCGTATGCGCGAGGCATATTCAAAACGGGGAGCGCGCGCCAGCGATTTGAGCGCTTCTTCTCTTACGGCGGGCGACGAATCCGAAAGAGACGTCATCAAAAATCCGGAGGCGTTATCTCCTGCCGTCTCCGAGACGGTCTTGGCGGCCAGCCATCTTACTTCCGCGCTGCCGTCTCTGAGCGCGTCCGCGAGCACGGGATGCCCGCCGTCGGGTCTAAGGGCTCTTATGGCCTCCACCATTGCGTAGCGCGTTTCGGTATCGGTCTTGCCGTAGTTTATTTTGCCGAAGTTGTCTACCGCGGCCTTCGACGGATATTTCTTCATCATGCCCAGAATGAACAATCTCACGCTTTTGTTGCGCGTTTCCAGATGTTCCGACAGGGCGGCGGCGTCGGACGGCTTAACGACGAGTTTTTCTATGGCGTCGCGGGCGCGCCACGACACTTCATGGCTCGGGTTTTCCGCGGCCATAATAAGAGGGGTTATGGCTTCCGTTTCGCCGTGTATGCCCAGAAATTCGCAGGCCGATATCTTGACGTCGTTGGGCCATCGTCCCGACGTCCACGCGTATGCGAGTCTGTAAGGCACGGGTTTCATCGCGGCGAAGGCGTTTAGCATTTCCTTTATCGCTTCGGCGTCGGTTTCCTCCTTTACCCTGTTGAGAAATATCGCGAAGGCCTCCGGATATTTTTCGCCTGACACCGCGGCCAACGAAGCCGCGGCCGCGATTCGAACGTGCTTTGCGTGGCTTCCGAGCGCCGAGCGGATGTCCGTCAGATTATCGGCGCGGGCCAGGGCGCTCACTGAGCGGGTATATGCCGATATTATTGCCGCATCGCGCTCGTAGCGCATCGCGGAGAAAAGCGCCGGCACCACGGAAGAATCCCCCGATGAAGCCAGAAGTCTCAGGGCGGTCTTTCTTTTTAGAATGTTTTTCGAGCCCAGTTCGTTAATCATGAAGAAAACGTGGTCGTGCGCCCGGAATACCGATGAGATTGAGGCGTCCGCCGTTTCTCTTACTTCAGCGGCCTTGTCGTCGAGCAGGGAGAACACGTGCGGCAAGGCCTCGGGTTTGCCCATGCGGCATACGGTCGCGGCGGCGAACGAGCGGATTTTGGGTTTCGGCGATTTGAATGCGTCAAGCCAGTAAACCATCGCCACGGGGTTGGCGAGTTGTTCGAGCGAAGTTGCCGCAGCCGCGCTTGCGACAGGTGATTTGTCGCTCAGGAGGGGGAGTATTCTGTCCACGAGCGGATAGAGCTTCATCGTTGCGGCGGCGCGCGCGGCTTCCGCGCGGATTTCCCCGAGTTCGTCTTTGAGGAAGGACTCCGTAAGGCGCTTTGTCGTCTCCGATGCTCCCAAAGAAGGCAGCACCCGCGCCACGGCGTAGCGTATATTGTCGTTGTCGGCGGATAGGGATTCGAATATAGGCGGGGTTTTTTCTGTCGGAAACTCCGCCATTGCCGATAGAATTTCGTAAGAAAGTATAGTATCGTTTCTGGCGACGCCGATGAAATCTTTGAGTGTTTCAAAGACAGCGTCATTTTTGGAAGCCAAAACTATAGAGCGCGCTTTCTTCCTTACGGCCTCGTCCCTGTCGCCCATGGCGCGCATCACGCCGTCGAAGGCCTCTTTGCCGCCGAATGCTCCCAACGCCGTAACGGCAGCCAGCCGGACTTCTTTTTCCTCGCCCGTTTTAAGCGCGGCGTCTTTCAAAAACGCCAGCGCCTCCGGAGTTTTATGCGCCGCCATTTTGGCGAGGGCCTCCGAACGTTTTTCGGCCAGGCCGTGCTCGTATTGGAGTTTGAGGGTTTGAAAGTCCTCTGAGAGCGCGACTGACGGCAAGGCGCTTAAGGCCGCGGCTGTCGCGCTGAATAACACGATAGTACGCCAATTTCCGTGTGAGTGTGTCATTTCCGGCGTAAAATAACTTTTAGTAGATGACCTTGTTGAGCGGATATTCGATGATACCTTGCGCGCCGAGCCGTTTCAAGGTGGGGATAATCTTTTTGACGACGGCTTCTTCTATCACTACTTCTATGGCCACCCATCCCTTGGTGGTCAGATGGGATATCGTCGGATTTTTCAGCGACGGCAGTTGAGCGGATATTTTCGGAAGATCTTTTTCGCGCAGATTCATCTTAAGACCCACAAGCCCTTCGGCCGCCAGCGCTCCGGCCAGAAGTATCGAGAGATTCTCGAGCTTCTCCTTTTTCCACAGATTCTTTAAGGCGGTTTTGTTGGCGATTAACCTGGTCGTGGAGGAGAGTATCTCCTCGATGATTTTTAGTTTATTGGCCCTCAAAGAGGAGCCCGTCTCGGTAAGTTCGACGATGGCATCCACCAGCGCCGGGGTCTTTGCCTCGGTCGCGCCCCATGAAAACTCCACCTCGACCTTGACTTTTTTGGACGCGAAATATTTTTTGGTGTAGTTTACGAGTTCGGTGGCGACTCTTTTTCCTTCGAGATCTTTTGCCGACCTGATTTTGGAATTCTCGGGAGCGGCCAGCACCCATCTGACGGGTCTGAATCCCGACTTCGCGTAAATGAGTTCGCATATTCCGGCGACTTTGGCGCCCGATTCGAGTATCCAGTCGTATCCTGTTATCCCCGCGTCGAACACGCCGTCCTCGACGTATTTGGGAATTTCCTGAGCGCGCACGAGCATCAGTTCAAGTTCTTCGTCGTTACAGGTCGGGAAATAAGAACGCTCGGAGGGCTTTATTTTTATTCCGGCCTTCTTGAATATTTCAATGGTAGATTCCTGCAAACTGCCCTTCGGTATCGCGAGTTTAAGTTTCATTATTTTTTCTCCTGTTCTGCCTGCGCGCCGTGGCGCGCCATATCGTACATGTCGCGGGCCTTGGCGTTCTGTTCGGCAAGTTGTCCGACCAAACCCGAGAGTTTCATTTTCTTTTGTTCGCCGCTGCCCATGTTTTTGATTATGACATCCCCGTAGGCGAGTTCTTCGTCGGCGATAATCACTACCTGGCCGAAGCCCATTTTATCGGCGGCGCCGAGCTGGCTTTTGAGGGATTTTGACGCCAGCGGCCCCTCTGTTCTTATTCCGGCGGCGCGCATTTCAGCCGCCAATTTGGATGCGGCCGAGGTGATGGCCGGCGATGTCACGGCTACGAAGAATCCGCCGTCGTATTTTTCTTTCTGTCCGGCGGAAGCCATCAGCATTCTTTCCACGCCCACGGCGAAGCCCGCCGCCGGCGTCGGACGTCCGAACAGTTCTTCGACGAGTCCGTCGTATCGTCCGCCCGCGGCCACGGCATCCTGAGCTCCCAATAGCCGGGATTTTATTTCAAAGACCGTGCGGGTGTAGTAGTCCAGTCCTCTGACGAGACGGAAATCTTCGGTATATTTCACCCCTATGGCGTCGAGCAATTTTTTCACTTCGGAGTAATGTTTGAGGCATTCGGGGCACAGCGCGTCTTGCGAGCGGGGGAAGTCGGAGAGTTTTTCGGCGTCGGTTTTGCAGTCAAGCACCCTTAACGGGTTTTTCTCTATGCGTCTGAGACAGTCCTCGCATAGTTCGCCGGACAGCGACGCCGCGTATTTTTTTACCGCGTCGGCGTATGAGCGTCTGCAGGCAGGGCATCCGAGAGTGTTTATGAATATCTCCCTTTCGCGCACTCCCGCTTCGTCGAGAATCATCGAGGCCAAATGTATTATCTCGGCGTCACAGGCCGCGTCGGAATTGCCGAAATACTCGCACCCTATCTGGTAGAACTCTCTGTATCTTCCTTCCTGAGGTCTTTCATAACGAAACATAGAACCCGAATAGAATATTTTGACGATGGGGGAGTTGGCTGCCGCGCCGCTCTCGACATAATATCTGGCCGCGCCGGCTGTGCCTTCGGGACGCAACGCCACGGTTCTGTCGCCCTTGTCTTTGAAGACGTACATCTGTTTTGCGACGACATCGGATGTTTCGCCGGCGGCGCGCGCGAACAGAGCCGCCTCTTCCATCGTCGGGAGCATCAGTTCGGAATAGTTGAACGCGCGGAAAGTTTTTTTCGCGGATTCGACGACGCGGGATATTTTTTCGGCTTCGGCGCCGGATATGTCGCGCATTCCGCGCAGGAGACGGTATTTTATTCCCATGGATGACCTTCGTTATTGTGAGGCGCTTACAAAAGCCGTAAAAAGAAAAGAATTTGTCATTCCCACGAAAGTGGGAATCCAGTTTTTACTGCACATTACAAAATTTTCTGGATTCCCGTTTGCACGGGAATGACGGCTTTTGTAAGAGCCTCGCAATGTCATTTTAAGGATATTGCTCTTATGTTCCTCCGGCGATTTTTTTTATCTCGCCGAGGTCGTCGAGCGAAAAACTCAATGTCGCGCCTTTTGATTCGCGGGCGAAAGCGGCGGCGTTTCCGATAATCGAGGCCGTCGTTCGCTTTGTCCGCCACGAAGGCAGGAGAAGAATATTTTTGAGCACGCCTCGGAACGTCCGCCCTGAATCCGTTGTTTTTATCGTCAGCCGCCCCGATTTTTTCAGAAAAAAAATCCGCCCCAGCGGCGCGGCGAAGTTCGGGCCCGGGGTTGAAAGCATTCCCCGAAAAGGTGTGGCGCAGGCGTAATATCTTTTGCCCCGCCTGACTATCGCCACAAGTTCGTCGGAAAGAACGTCTCGGGCGGGGAATAGCCCCGCCAAGGTGCTTTTGCCCGAGCCGGAACTTCCGCAGAACACCGTTGCTTCGTCGCGTCTTATCCGCCTATCTTTCGAAGAGCCATTCCCGGTTTCTCCCGACGAAGTCGAAAGGCCGATCGCGCCGGAAGCGTGGAGCAAAAATCCGCCCCGCCGGACTATTTCGGCGGCGACTATTCTTCTTAAATCATTTTCAAAAGCGTAAGGATCGCCGTTGTAAACCAACACATCCGAGATTGGGGCGTTTTTTTCTTTAACGGCGAATCCTGAATATCTATCGAGTCCGGCGGGATTGCCCCTGACACGGAATCGTATTTTTATCCCCGCGATATCCAACGCTCCGGTCTTCTTGCCGACGACGGATTTTGCGCGGGGCGGCTTTTTCACAAATCTTCCGGCAGGGTGTTTACGGCGATGGCGAATATCAGAAAAAGCGCGGCTATTCCGGCGAAGGCCTTTGACTCAAGGCCGAAGACGGGAGCCACTCTTATTCTTGAGACCAAACCTATCAGCGCCGCAAGCGCCGCCGCCAATATCGAAAGAACCGAAAACGCTTTCATCGTTTTGAGCCTCTCTTATTCGCTCCGACGTAACGTCGGAAGCGTTTTTTCTTTTCGCTTTTCCGCCGCGGACTTAATCGAGGAAGAAGGCGGCGTGCCGACGGCTCAAAAGCCATCCCGAGCACTTCCGAGAGATTTTTCACGGGTATGAGTTTTATTTTTTTGAGCACGAGCGGCGGTATTTCGTCGAGGTCCTTGACGTTGCCCTCAGGATAAATGACGGTCATTACGCCGTCGCGGTAAGCGGCGATGAGTTTTTCTTTTAAGCCCCCTATCGGCAGCACCCTGCCGCGAAGAGTTATTTCGCCCGTCATTGCGAGATTTTTCATGACCGGACGCTTCGTCAATAGCGACGCTATGGCCGTAGTTATGGCCGCGCCCGCCGACGGGCCGTCTTTGGGTATGGCGCCTTCGGGTATGTGCACGTGTACGTCGTAGTTTTTGAATACTTCCGTCGGGATTCCGTAGCGGTCGGCCTCGGATTTTATAAAACTTAGACTCGCCTGGGCGGATTCTTTCATCACCTCGCCGAGTTTGCCCGTCAACAGAAGTTTTCCGGAGCCTTTCATCATCGCGGCCTCTATGGTGAGAGTTTCTCCTCCGACCTCCGTCCACGCCAGTCCGGTAGAAACGCCGACGCCGTTCGGCGAGACTTTTTCCCTGAAATATTTCGGGATGCCGAGATAATCTTTGAGATTTTTCTCGTCCAGCTCGACGACCGTAGATTGAGACTTGCCGTTTGGCGTCGTGGCAAGCACCTTGGCGAATTTGCGGGAGGCGTTGGCTATCTCGCGTTCGAGATTCCTTACGCCCGCTTCCCGCGTGTAGAGCCGTATGATATTTTCCAGAGCGCTTTCCTTAAATATAAGTTGTTCGAGTTTTATGCCGTGCTCTTTGAGTTGTTTGGGTATGAGAAAGTTCCGGGCGATTTTTATTTTCTCCTCGATGGTATAACCCGGAAAACGGATAATCTCGAGACGGTCCTGCAAGGCGGGCGGTATGGAATAAAGCGTGTTGGCCGTGGTCACGAACATAACGTCGGACAAATCGAATTCTACGTCGAGATAATGGTCGGTGAACGAATGGTTCTGCTCGGGGTCGAGCACCTCTAACAACGCCGCGGCCGGGTCTCCTCTCCAGTCGTTTCCGAGCTTGTCTATTTCGTCGAGAATAAAGACGGGGTTGCGCGACTTGGACTTGCGTACCGACTGAATTATCCGTCCGGGCAAGGAGCCGATGTATGTGCGGCGATGGCCTCGTATCTCGGCCTCGTCGCGGATTCCGCCCAGCGATATCCTCACGAAGTTGCGTCCCAGTGACCGCGCTATCGAGTGCGCTATGGATGTCTTGCCGACTCCCGGCGGGCCGACGAAGCAAAGTATCGGTCCCTTTATTTTCTTGACGAGTTTCAGGACGGCCAGATATTCGAGCACCCGTTCCTTGGGTTTTTCGAGGCCGTAGTGGTCCTCGTTTAAGATTTTTTCGGCGCGCCTTATGTCGAGATTGTCCGGAGTGAACGTGGACCATGGGAGATTCGTCATCCAGTCGAGATAGGTTCTTGAGACCGTCGCTTCCGGCGAGAACGGCATCATCTTTTCGAGCCGCTGTATCTCTTTCTCGGCGGCCTCGCGCGGGTCCTTGGGCATGTTGAGTTGCTTGATTTTTTGCCGGATTTCATCCAATTCTTTGGCGAAGTCGTCTTTCTGGCGGAGCTCCTTTTGAATGGCCTTCATCTGCTCCGTGAGATAGTATTCTTTCTGGGATTTTTCTATCTGGTTTCGGACGCGGTTCTGTATTTTCTTCTCGATGTTTAGTATCTCTATCTCGTTGTTGAGAAGTTGTATGGTTTTTCCCAGCCGCTCGGGGGAGGAAAGCGCTTCAAGTATCTGTTGCTTCTCGGAGACCTTCACGCTTAAGTGGGAAACTATCGCGTCGGCGAGTTTGCCCGGGTCGGTTATGGAGTTCATTGAGCCTATGGCGTCTATCGGCACTTTTTGGCTGAGCCTGGCGTAATCTTCAAACGCCGCCACCGCTCTGCGCGACAGCGCCTCCATCTCCAAAGTGTGCTCGACCGGCGGGCTTTTCAATATCTCGACCCCGACGGTGATGAAGCCTTTTTCGTTCGCAGTGAAATCGCTCCACCTCGCCCGCTGGGCGCCCTCGACTATGACCTTGAGCGTGCCGTCGGAGATTTTCAGAAGTTGAAGAACCTCGGCGACTATGCCTATCTTATGCAGGCCGTCCTGACCCGGGTCGTCGAGCTGGGGCTGTTTCTGCGTGACCAAAAACACGAGTTTGTTTCCGGTCATCGTGTCCTCGACGGCTTTTACGGATTTCTCGCGGCCGATGGCCAGAGGAATTATCATCCCGGGGAATACCACGACGTCTCTGATGGGCAGAAGATTCAAAATCGGGGGATATACCCTTTCGGTGTTTTCGTTTTTTATTTCGGTTGTCATAAATGTAATCGTAGACCTTCGGTCTGCTATTTAGAGTAGTTTTAAGCGGACTTCTTTTCGCGCAATATTATGCGCGGCGCTTCCTGTGAGCGCACGGCTTCTATCGTGACCACGCAGCGCGCCGACGGGGATTTCTCGGAGAGTTCCGGAAGTTCGAACATAGTGTTAAGGAGCAGGGCTTCCATTATGGAGCGCAAAGCTCTCGCGCCGCCGCCTCTTGAGAGCGCCTGGGCCGCTATCTCTTTCAAGCCCTCGTCGGTAAACTCGAGCTCGACATTTTCAAGGGCGAAGATTTTTTTGTATTGTTTGACGATGGCGTTTTTTGGTTCGGTCAGAATCCTGACTAAGTCGTCGCCCGACAGCCCGTCGAGAGACGCCGTCACCGGGAGCCTGCCGACTAATTCCGGTATCAGACCGTATTTTATGAGATCTTCCGGCCGCGCCCCGCCCGACGGACGGCTTTTCTTGCCGCCGGAAATATTCGCCGCGCTCGCCCGGTCGTCAGCCGGTATGGCGAAGCCCACGGTCTTTTCGCTCATGCGGTCCCTTATTATTTTTTCAATACCCTCGAATGCTCCGCCGCAGATAAAGAGTATGTTGGCCGTGTTTATCTGGATGAACTCCGCTTGAGGATGCTTCCTTCCGCCTTGCGGGGGCACATTTGAGACGGCGCCCTCGATGATTTTAAGAAGCGCCTGCTGCACGCCCTCGCCGGAAACGTCGCGCGTGATGGACGGGTTCTCGGACTTGCGCGAGATTTTGTCTATCTCGTCTATATAGACGATTCCGCGCTCGGCTTTCTTGATGTCGTAATTCGCGTTTTGAAGAAGTCGCAAGAGAATGTTTTCGACGTCCTCCCCGACGTATCCGGCCTCGGTAAGCGTGGTGGCGTCGGCGATTGCGAACGGCACGTGAAGAATCTTGGAGAGTGTCTGCGCCAAAAGCGTTTTGCCCGTTCCCGTCGGCCCGATAAGAAGTATATTTGACTTTTGCAGTTCGACGCCGTCAACGACTCCGCCTTTTTCTATGCGGCGGTAATGGTTGTAGACCGCGACGGAGAGTATCTTTTTGGGTTCTTCCTGACCGATAACGTACTCGTCGAGCGTCTTCTTGATTTTGCGCGGAGTGGGGAGCGACTTGACCTCTTTGAGGGCGTCCTCGCGCTCGAGTTCCTCCAGAAGTTTGTCGGCGAAGCGCACGCAGTTGGAGCAGATGTATTTGCCCTTGCTTCCGATGAGGTGAACTCCGGCTTTTCTCACCTGTCCGCAAAAATCGCAGAAGGCTTCCGGCCTCGGGACTTGAGAATTGCTCATTTCGGTTTCCTCGAATATATTATCTCGTCTATTATGCCGTATTTTTTGGCGTCTTCGGCGCTCATGTAGAAGTTGCGCTCCGTGTCGTTCTTGACTTTTTCCGGCGGCTGTCCCGTGTGCTTAGAGACAATCTCTATGAGTTTTTCTTTCGTCTGCACGAGCTCTTTGGTTTCTATATCAATGTCGGTAACCGCGCCGGATATGCCCTCGCCGTAAATCAGTGGCTGATGGAGCATTATGCGCGAGTGCGGCAGCGCATATCTCTTGCCCTTGGAGCCGGCCGCCAACAGCAACGCTCCGAAGGACATTGCCATCCCCACGCATATCGTCGTGATAGGGGATTTTATGTATTGCATCGTGTCATAGACGGCCAGACCCGCGGTTACCATTCCGCCAGGAGAGTTTATGTAAAGGTTGATGTCCTTGTCGGGAGATTCGGCGTCGAGATACAGAATCTGCGCGATGATGAGATTGGCCGAATCCGTCGTCACCGTTCCGCCGTATCCGCCGACGAAAATGATGCGGTCTTTGAGCAGCCTAGAATAAATATCGTAGCCGACAGCCGCGCCCTGGTTCCAGCGCTCAATTATTGTGGGTACCATGTTTGACATTTTTTTACTCCCTTAAAATCAGTAGTCAGGGATTAGTAGGCAGGGGTCAGGGATTAGTAGGCAGGGGTCAGGGAAAGGTGAAACTTGAATGCTCCCCCCTAATCCCTGCCTACTAACCCCTGCCTACTGACTTTCAAGGAGGTAGCATTATGCCGCCGGGACTTATTTTTGTTTTAGCCGTGTTTGTGGTGATTTATGTTTTTCGCGCAGCGAGAATCGTGCAGCAGTACGAGAAAGGTCTCATCGAGACTCTCGGACAATACAGCCGGACAGCGGAGTCGGGACTCACGATAATTTTTCCGCCGTTTCAGCGCATGAGAATAGTGGATATGCGCGAGCAGGTCATAGACGTTCCGCCCCAGGACGTAATCACGAAGGACAACGTTATGGTCAACGTTGACGCCGTAATTTATTTTCAGATAACCGATCCGTTCAAGGTCGTCTATAACATTTCCGACTTCGCGCTCGCTTCGATGAAACTCGCGCAGACGAACTTAAGAAATCTCGTCGGAGACCTCGAACTCGACCAAACCCTGACATCGCGCGAAAAAATCAACACGCAACTCAGGCAGGTCCTCGACGAAGCCACCGACAAATGGGGCGTTAAAGTCACCCGTGTGGAGATTCAAAAAATCGACCCGCCGCGCGATATCACCGACGCGATGAGCCGTCAGATGAAAGCCGAGAGAGAAAAGCGCGCCAACATACTTGAAGCCGAGGGCTTCAGACAGGCCGCGATACTCAAGGCCGAAGGCGCGAAACTGTCCGCCGTGCTCGAAGCGGAGGGAAAATCCGAGGCCATCAAAAAAGTCGCCGACGCCGAGAAATATCAGATAGAAGTGGTTTACAACGCGATACATTCGGGCCGTCCGACGAACGACCTGTTGGCCATAAAATATCTCGAGTCTCTTGAGAAGATAGCCAACGGCCAGGCCACAAAAATATTCCTTCCCGTCGAGACCGCCGGGATTCTCGCGTCTGTCGCGGGCATAAAAGAATTGTTCACGGATAAAGAGAAAGAGAAGAAGTAAGAAAGGCGGTAGGCAGGGATTAGTAGTCAGGGGTTAGGGCGACCTTTAAGGTTTCGCCTTTCCCTGATTCCTGCCTACTAATCCCTGACTACTTTATAAAAATGGCCGGATTGTATGTTCACATTCCTTTCTGCAGGTCAAAGTGCCACTACTGCGATTTCGCCAGCGCCGCCGTCGGAGCGGATGTATTATTCGCGTCATCCGGGCGGGAGGCGCTTTACCTCGACGCTCTTGCCGTCGAGGCCGCATCGCGTCGGGAAACTCAAAGAATCTTCGATACCGTTTACATCGGCGGCGGCACGCCCAGCGCGATGAGCGTCGCAGGCATAAAGCGTCTTTTTGAAATATTGCGCCGCGGTTTCGATATGTCGGGCGACTCGGAGGTCACTTTCGAGTGTAACCCCGAAAGCGTTTCCGCCGCAAAACTTCGCGCGCTCGCGGACTGCGGGGTGACGCGCATAAGTATCGGCGCGCAGTCTTTCGACGACGAAACGCTCGCCTATCTCGGAAGAATACATAGCGCGACTGCGACCAAAAAAGCGTTTGCCGCGGCCCGCCAAGAGCGCTTCGACAATATCGGCATTGATTTGCTTTTTGGCGCGCCTGTCGGTGGAGCGGGGCCGCTTGCTTTCGCCATGTGCCTTGAAAAATGGCGTCGCGACCTCGAAGAAGCCGTCGCGCTGGGACCCGAGCATATTTCCGTTTACGCTCTTTCCGTCGAAGAAGGCACGCCTCTTGCCGCCCGAGGCGTCGAAATATCGGAAGATGAGCAAGAAAAAATGTATGACATCGCGCGCTGCTGCCTTAAATCGCGCGGATATGTCCACTACGAAATATCGAACTTCGCCTTACAGGGCAAAGAATCGCGCCACAACTTAAATTACTGGCGTCAAGGAAAATATTTGGGATTGGGCTGTTCCTCTGCAAGTTTCGACGGAAAAACTCGCTTCAAAAACTCAAGTTCAATGAAAGAATATCTGGCGAATCCGGCGGATTGCGTCGTCGAGTCAGAGTGTCTCAGCGACGGACAACTCGCTTCGGAGCGGATATTTCTGGGTTTGCGTATGCTTGACGAAGGCGCGCGCATCGGCGAGGACGACGAACAGCGGTTTTCCGGAGTAATGGAGCGTTTGGAAAAAGAGGGTTCGGTGTCGCTTTCAGGCGGGCGTTTGCGGCTTGCGTCTGGGGCGATTTTTATGTCGAACGCGGTAATGAGAGAGTTCGTGTAAAACCTGCCGCGACCATCTTTACGTCGCGGGATGATTTTGCGTTTATGAAATTGTCCGATTTTTTAATCAATCTAAGATATGCCTTCAGGCCGCGCAAGCCCATGGCGGTTGCGCGCGTGGCCAATGCTTTCATCAAGAGCAAAGTATTCGGCCGGCCGCCGCTGCGCTATGTGGATTTTTCCATTCGCCAGGAGTGCAATCTTAAATGCGCCCATTGTTTCGCCACGGCTTTCACCGACGACACGCGCCCCCGAATGACTCCGAAGGACTATTTTCGAGTCGCCGGCGAATGTATGGCGCTGGGCGCAGTCAATTTTTCTTTTCAGGGCGGCGAACCGTTGATGTTCAAGGAATTGCCGGATATAATCGCCGCCTGCCGTCCTCATAAAAACCTTATATCCGTAACCACCAACGGCACGCTTCTCGACGAAAAGCGCGTCGCCGAACTGAAAAAAATCGGCGTGGACATATTTACGGTAAGTTTGGATAGTTCGATTCCCGAGGAGCACGACGGATTCAGAGGGATGAAAGGAGCTTTTGCGAGGGCCGTCGAAGGCATAAAGATTGCGCGAAGAGCGGGCATCAACGTGACGCTCGGCTCCGTCGTGACCCATCACACCTTAAAAAGCGAGGGGATAAAAGGGTTGATGAAGATGGCGGAAGAAATGAAGATTATATTGAACATAATATTTCCCGTGCCTGCCGGCAGGTGGAGCCGTGAAAACGATAATATGCTTTTGACGCCCGACGACGTCGCGCACATAGAGTCGCTCACATCGAGGTCCCGCTACATACGCACGGATTTTCAGGGCAACCTCGGACGGCGCGGCTGCGGGGCGGCCAAAGAGATACTCTACCTCACGCCATACGGCGATGTCCTGACGTGCCCGTTCATCCATATTTCCTTCGGGAATATTTTCGAGGAGTCGGTGAAAACAATACGCGACCGCGCTCTTCGAAATTCATATTTCAAGGACTATGCCCCAAATTGCCTTGCCTCGACCGACGAAGATTTCGTTAAAAAATATATCAGACGGACACTACTCGCCCCCAAAATCCCGATGTCCTGGCGCGATGCGTTCGGACGAGATGTTGAGTAGCCCGATATGAAAGTATTCGTTACCGGCGCGACCGGATTCATCGGAAGAAACCTCATCGCCGAACTTCTCGCCGAGGGATTCGAAGTCAGGGCGCTGGTCAGAAAGAGCGCTCACGGCCTCCCCGACGCCGTCGAGACCGTGACCGGCGACATCCTCGACACGGAGTCCTTGAAAAAATCCGCCGCCGGCTGCGACGTATTATATCATCTGGCGGCGCTGATAGATTTTTCGCCGCCGCGCTTGCCGGAACTCTTGAAGATAAATCGCGGCGGCGCGCGCAGCGCGCTTGATGCGGCGCGCGCGGCCGGCGTCGGCAGGACCGTCGTCGTCAGTAGCGCCTGCACATTCGGGCTCTCGAAAAAACCTTCCGACATACGCGACGAATCGTCCCGCCCGTCCGCCGGCGAGATAAAAAGAAATCCTTATATGGAAAGCAAACTCGCCTCCGAGGCCGAAGCCGCGTCGGCCGTCGCGCGGGGGCAGGATGTCGTCGTCGTCAATCCCACCACCGTCTACGGCCGCTACGACGCTTCTCTCAATTCCGGCTCGATTATATTTACGCTTAAGCGCTCCTCGGTCGTGCCCGTGCCGCCCGGCGGCGGAAACGTGGTTGACGCGCGGGACGTCGCCGGAGGTATGATACTTGCGGCCCGCAAGGGCAAGAGCGGGAGACGTTACGCGCTCGGCGGAGAAAATCTGCTTTTCGGCGAGATTTTTTCGGTTATAACGAAGGTTCTCGGCAAGAAACCTCTCTTTATCCGTGCGCCTCGTTGCGCCGCGCTTCCTATGTCCGTCGCCGCCGGTATTCTCGGTCGGCTCACCGACAATCGTTTTTTGACGTCGCAACTCGTCGGAGACCTTTTCCGTTATAAATATTATTCTTCCGCCCTTGCGGCAAACGAACTCGGATGGACGCGCGCTTACAGTTTCGGCGACTCTGTCCGCGATGCTCTCGATTACTACAAGCGCGTCGGTATCACAGGCGGCAAAAAATAAAATCAAGTTACATGAATGAGACCGTTGAAAAAGGTCTTTGTAGTCGCCCTGCCTTGCGGGGCTTCCGTCGGAAAAATGGCCCCGACGTAACGTCGGGGCGGCTGCATAAAATTATAGGCACGCCAAGGGCGTGCGGCTACTACATAAAATTATAGGTTTTTCAACAATCTCATGAATAAAAGAAACAAAGTAGCGTTCTACCTGCCTTATATCCCAGACGGCAACACCACCGCGCATCTGGGGCCGTTATATCTGGCCGGCATCCTCGACAGGCAAGGTTTCGACACATACGTCTTCGACGAGAGAATAGACCGCCGCGCGCTCTCGGCTCTCCTGGATTTCCGGCCCGACATCGCCGGAATCAGCGTTGCCACACCCGCATATTTGAGAGGACTCGCCGCCGCGGCCGCCATCAAGTCGTCCCTTCCAAAAACTTATGTCGTATTCGGCGGAGCGCATCCGAGCGCGTTGCCGGACGAGGCGATAAAAGAGCGGGACTTGGATTTCGTTATCACAGGCGAGGCGGAAAATACCTTTCCCGAACTTTGTATCAGGCTTCGCGAGGGCGACATATCACCGGGGGCATTGTCAGGCGTTAAAAATCTTTTCTTTAAGGGAAACTCCGGCCCGGAACATACCGCCGCCGCCGGTTTTTTGAGCGATAAAGAACTCGACGCCCTGCCGTTTCCGGCCTTCGACAAAATGGATTTGAAAGGCTATTTCGCCGCCTCTCAAACCCACGGATTGTTCCGGAAGGGCAAACGGGTTCTCCCTCTGATGTCTTCGCGCGGATGCCCCAACGAATGCGCCTTCTGTTGCAGGATGATGGGCCGAAAGATGCGGTACCGCAGCGTTGAATCCGTCATCGCCGAAATAGAGTTTCTCGTCGGAAAATACGGCGTAGACGAGATATATTTCGAAGACGACAACTTTACTCTGAACCGCTCCCGCGCTCTCGATATACTGTCCCGTCTGGAAGCTTTTTGTCCGAAGATCAATATAAAGTTCGCAAACGGTATTCGCGCCGATTGTGTTGATGCCGAACTTTTGCGCGCCATGAAACGCGCGGGCGTTTATTCCGTGTCTTTCGGCATAGAATCGGGCAGCCCGTCCACGCTTTCCAAAATGAAGAAAAACTTAGACCTCGCTCAATCGCGCAAGAATGTGCTGTTGGCGAAATCAATGGGTTTTTACGTCGGCAGCAACTGCATAATAGGTTATCCCGGCGAGACGGCGCAAGACGCGCGGGAGTCGCTCGATTTTTTTCTGAATC
>JASEHK010000150.1 GCA_030018875.1 Endomicrobiia bacterium
ATCTCGACGAACTGGGGCTCTCCGCTCGCGCCCGCTCGGTGAGATGCGATGCGACGGGGAATCTCGAATTTTTGAGCGTCACGGCGGGAGGCGGGGCATTTGACATCATATTTATGGGGCCGCCCTACAAGGATGCCGAAAAAAAACCTTTGGCTCTCGTCGAGCCGACCTTGCGGACGATATTGTCTTCGAAAATCCTCTCCCCGTCGGGCACAGTCATAGCGCAGCATTATAAGAAGGAAACTACAACTCTGTCTACGCCATTGCGGCTTGAGCGTGAGGAAAAATACGGCGACTCGGTTTTGAGTTTTTATAAAATATCCGGATGAACGTGATAAAATGAATGTGATGAAGATGAACGTGACAAACAGCGCGCTGTCTCTTATCGGGGCGTTTTTTAAGTCGGTGACCATAAGTTATTCCAAGATGGCCGCTTACGATTTTTGTCCGGTCAAATACAAACTCATATACGTCAATGGCTGGAAAGTTCCGCCCAATCCGTATATCTCTCTGGGGCTTACCGTGCACGCAGCGCTGGATAATTATCATAAACGGGGAGCATCAAGCCTTGACGAGCTTATGTCCATTTACGACGAGATTTGGGTGAACCTCGGGTTCAAAGACCCCGTAGCCGCGCTTGAGTTTCACGAGTCGGGCAAAAAGATGCTCTCGGATTTTTTCGCGTGGGATTCATCGAGGGTCGCGCGCGGGATAAAGACCGTTTATTCCGAGAAGAGTTTTTATTTTACTCTCGGGCGACACAAGGCCGTCGGCATAATTGACAGAGTGGACAAATATCCCGACGGCTCGCACGAAGTCATAGATTATAAGACTCATCGCGATGCGTGGTCGCGGGAAAAAACAGACTCCGACCTTCAACTTTCGCTGTATTCCGCAGGGCTTAAAAAGACAGTCGGGATAAGGCCGTCGAAGCACTCGTATTATTTTTTGTACAGGAATGACTACGTGACGAGCGACCGTGGACGCGCCGAAGAAAAGAAGGCCATGTCCGAGGCGCGCCGCGTGGCCGATGCCATCGCGCTGGGCGATTTTGCGCCTCGCTCCCAGTCGTGTCCCAAATGCGATTTTAAGGAAAAATGTCCTGAATCTTCCGTCAGAGAAAGGGGAAAAAGATGAAGACCACGGTGATAAAAATCGGCGGCAATGCCGTGAAAAAATCCGCCAAAGAGTTTATCGGGTTCGTTCGCCGCGCCCTCAAAAACTCCAGGGTCGTCGTCGTGCACGGCGGGGGACCCGAGGTGAACGCATGGCTCGGAAAGATAGGACTCAAACCCAAATTTATTGACGGCGTACGCTACACGGATGCCGCCACTCTCGATGTCGTGGTGATGGCGCTCTCGGGCAAGGTCAACAAGGAAGTCGTCTCGATTCTTGAGCGCGCCGGAATCCCTTCGGCGGGCATCTCCGCGGCCGACGGCCGGACGGCGGTTTGCCGTCGGGTGAAAAAATTAGGACTCGTCGGCGAACCCGTCAAAATAAATGTCCGACTCGTTTCTGCCATATCTTCGGCCGGCTTCGTTCCGGTCGTGGCGTCCGTCGGAGCCGATTCCCTCGGGCGGCTTCTCAATATAAACGCCGACGTCCTGGCGGATGCTCTGGCGCGTGAGATTAAATCTTCGCGGCTCGTGTATGTGACGGATGTCGCCGGCGTTCTCGATTTACGCGGTAAAGTCATTAAAAAAATCACTCTGTCCTCGTCGGCAGAACTTGCGCAAAAAGGTATAATCACGGGCGGAATGATACCAAAAATTCGCTCGGCCTTCGCGGCAATAAAGATGGGAGTGGGCGAGGTGATTATTACGGATTTAAAATCTCATGGCACTACGCTTTCTTAAAAAATGAACATAGCGCGCAAGGAAAAAAAATATCTCGTCAACGTTTACAAAAAAGTTCCGCTCACGGTTTATCGCGCCGTCGGCAAGTATGTTTTCGGCGACAATGGCCGCAGGCATCTCGATTTTTTCTCCGGACTCAGCGTCTCGAACTTCGGGCACGCTCACCCCAAAATAGTTTCCGCGATCAAAAGCCAGGCCGCAAAGTATCTGCACGTATCCAATCTGTATCACACCGCGCCTCAGGCCGCGCTTTCCGAAAGGCTCTCCAATATGGCCTTTCCGGGCAAGGTCTTTTTCTCCAACTCAGGAGCCGAGGCCAACGAGTGCGCCATAAAACTCGCCCGCAAATGGGGTTCTCCGTCGGGAAAATATGAAATAATCACCTTTCGGAACTCTTTTCACGGACGCACAATCGCCACCATCGCCGCCACGGCCCAGACCAAATTTCAAAAAGGTTTCGGTCCGCTTCCCATAGGTTTCAAATACGCGCTTTTCAATGATATCTCCTCCGTCAAAAAACTCGTCTCGCGGAAAACCGCCGCGATTATGGTCGAGCCGGTCCAGGGCGAAGGCGGTGTGATTCCCTCGACCGAGAAATTCCTCAAAGGCCTCGCGCAAATCTGCCGCGGAAAAAAAATACTTTTGATTTTCGACGAGATACAGACGGGCATGGGCCGTTGCGGCGCTGCTTTTGCCTTTCAGACATACGGAGTCCGCCCCGACATTCTTACTCTCGCAAAGGCACTTGGCGGTGGTCTGCCTCTCGGCGCGACGTTGGTATCGGAAAAACTCGCCGGAGTTCTCGCCCCCGGCGATCACGGCTCGACTTTCGGAGGAAATCCCGTCTCCTGCGCGGCCTCTCTGGCGGTGATGGAGCTTCTGGACACGAAGACGCTGTCCCATGCGCGCTCCGTCGGTAAATACTTCTTCTTGCGCCTCGAAGTCCTCAAAAAAAAGCACCCGTCTCTGATAAAAGAAGTTCGAGGTCTCGGCCTTATGGTCGGCGCGGAACTTTTTAGGCCTGGTGGCGATATCGTCGCTGAATGTCTCAAGCGCGGGCTTCTTATAAACTGCACTCAGGATAAAGTTCTGCGCTTCCTTCCGCCGCTTATCGTCGAGCGCCGCGACATAGATGAAGCCGTCAGTATCCTCGACGAGGTTTTAACACTTTCACAATGGACGTCTACAAAAATATAATCAAAACCACCTTTATTCTGGTCGCCGTGCTTATCGCGGGCACGCTCGGCTATATTATTATCGAGGGCTGGAGCGCATTCGACGCGTTCTATATGACGGTGATAACGCTTGCCACCGTCGGATACGGCGAAACCCACCCGCTGTCTTGGGCCGGCAGAGTTTTTACCATAATTCTCATACTTTCCGGCATAAGCATTTTGCTTTATGCTGTTTCTTCGATAACCTCGTTTTTCATAGAGGGCGAACTTAACAAGATGTTCAGGAGAAAGAAAATGATGAAAGAAATATCGCGGTTGCAAAATCATTACGTGGTTTGCGGCGCCGGCAGGATAGGAGCCCACATAATAAAGGAACTCGATAATACCAGCAGGGACTTCGTCATAGTTGATAACAACGAGGCCGCGCTCGCGCGCTTTAACGGCCGGCTTATCGTCAAAGGAGACGTTACCGACGAGAATGTGCTCAATGAAGCAGGTATCGAGCGCGCGGGAGGGCTTTTCGCCGCGCTACCGTCCGACGAGGACAATATATTTCTTATAATAACCGCGCGGCAGGTCAACCCGCGAATAAAAATAGTCGCCAAGTCCGTCAATGACTCGTCGGTGAAAAAACTTCTTACCGCCGGCGCCGCGACAGTTGTCCAGCCGGGGCGTATCGGCGGTTTGAGGATGGTCTCGGAGATGGTCCGCCCCGCGGCGGTGAGTTTTCTGGACGTTATGCTCAAGGAGGGAAAAGGGAATTTGCGCGTCGAGGAAATAGAGGTCAGAAATCCCGAGATAAAAAATCCGCCGCTTGAAAAAATCAAAGCCGCCGGAGCTCTGATAGTGGCGCTCGCCACCGCCGGCGATTATGTTTTCAATCCGCCGGCCGACGCCGTCGTGGTTCCCGGCGACCGTCTGATAATTATGGGCACGCCGGAGCAGATAGAGGAGATTAAGAAGTCGGTTTAACTTCCGGGCTCTTAACGGCCGTGGAAG
>JASEHK010000151.1 GCA_030018875.1 Endomicrobiia bacterium
TCAAGATTCAATTCTTCCTCCGACGGCGCCGTCCCCGATTGTTGCGGATAGACGAAGACCTTGCCCTGGAAGTTTTTCAGTATCACGGCTTTCTTGTTTTTCGATATCACATATTCCGGCGCAATCGGAATCTTTCCGCCGCCGCCCGGCGCGTCAATGACGAAAGTCGGCACGGCATATCCGCTCGTGTGACCTCTCATCGCTTCGATTATGCGTATTCCTGATCCAAGAGGCGTGCGGAAGTGGTCGGTTCCAGGGGCAAGGTCGCACTGATAAATATAATAAGGGCGCACGCGAATGGCTAGAAGTTTCTGCATAAGTTCGCTCATCGCAGCGGGTTTATCGTTGATGCCCTTGAGAAGCACAGTCTGAGAGCCCAAGGGAATACCCGCGTCG
Source organism: Endomicrobiia bacterium (assembly GCA_030018875.1). Taxonomy (GTDB): domain Bacteria; phylum Elusimicrobiota; class Endomicrobiia; order PHAN01; family PHAN01; genus PHAN01. Next base: position 397 of record JASEHK010000151.1, read on the forward strand.
GCCAGCATGGAGCACGCCGCGCGGACATCGGGAGTGATTTCCTTGGGATGGTTGAAATGCAGACTCATAAAAATCGGATGATGTTTTTTGAGTGTGTCGCAGAGATTCGCGGTGATGCGTTGCGGAATGGTCACGGGGGCCCTCGTGCCGATTCTGATAATCTCGACGTGAGGGATGGCGCGCAACTTCGTTAATATCTCGTCGAGGCGTTCATCCGGCAAAAGCAATGGGTCGCCGCCTGATATTAAAACGTCGCGGATCTCTTTGTGCGCCCCGATGTAAGCCGCGGCGGCTTCCAGATTCTCGTCGGTCAGCGCCGCCTCGGATGATCCCACTATTCTGCGTCTGGTGCAGTGGCGGCAATACATCGCGCAGGCGTCGGTGACAAGAAACAATACTCTGTCCGGATACCTGTGCACGAGGCCCGGCGCTACGGTATCGTGCTCCTCGCCGCAAGGGTCGGAAAGTTCGTGAACGCTGGTCTGAAATTCTTCCACGGAAGGTATCGCCTGTTTTCTTATGGGACAGTTCGGATTATTTTTGTCCATCAGACCGGCGAAATATGGGGTAATAGCCATTTTGAGACGGCCTTTGGAATAGCCAATGGCTCTTTTTTCCGATACGGTGAGGTTTACATATTTTGCGACATCCTCGAGTGAGGTAATTCTTTTTTTGAGTTGTTCTTTCCAAACAGCGTTCGGATTCGCCGTTATACTCGGGGGTTTTTCATTCTCGGACATCGTTTCTCCTGTTCTTTTTATTTCCGGCATTATTTTTTTTCTGCGATTTCTGCGGCCTGCCGCGCGACGAAAAGCGATATGTCCGCGTCTTCTTTTCTCGTGATTATTTTTTCTTTGAGCCAATTATCAACGACGCCTTTCGAGAATCTGTACTGCCTGCCGATTTTGGACGCAGGTATTTTTTTTGCGCGTATCAAAGCATATATCTTGGACTTTCCGATACCGAGGTATTCGGAGAGTTCCTTTATATCCATTATCTCTTTTATGTCTTTAGGATGCCATGCCGTTTGTGTGTTTTCCATATTTTATCACCTATTTTCAAGTTCTCGCGTCTATTGCTGGAATTATACAAAATTTATCAGGGCGTGTCAAGTTTTGGCTAAAATTATTTTCCAAAGTTTGCCGCCTGCCGCCATTAAGTGTTATATTTTAGTAAGGTAAGAGGATAGGAGTAAGAGGTAAGAAGTAAGAAGTAAGAGGTAAGAGGTGAGAAGTAAGAAGTAAGAGGTAAGAGGTAAGAGGTCGGCAGACAAACGAAGTGTTTTTGTCATTGGGAGCACAAGCGGACAAAAAAAAGGCCGCACCCCATCGTTGAAGCAGGGACAAGTCCTACGACTACAATTTTGATGGATAAACAAAAAAGGCCGCGCCCCGTTTGGAGCGAAGCCCTGATTTTGCCGAGGTATGCCTGAACTTTTATTTCAAAAGTCCCATGAAGTAAATGTTTAGTTTCAGTATGAGCGGCGCAAAGACCAGCGCGACGACCGACATCAGTTTGAGAAGTATATTAAGCGACGGTCCCGATGTGTCTTTGAAGGGATCGCCTATCGTGTCCCCGATAACGGTGGCCTTGTGTACGTCCGAGCCCTTGCCGCCGAGGTTCCCTTCCTCGACATATTTCTTGGCGTTGTCCCATGCTCCGCCGGCATTGGCCAAAAGTATTGCAAGAGGCACTCCGGCAATCAGTGAGCCGACGAGAAAACCGCCGAGGCCTTCCGCGCCGAGCAATGTCCCCGCGAGTATCGGAAGCACTACGGCCATAACGCCGGGCAGTATCATTTCTTTTAAGGCGCCTTTCGTTGTGATGTCAACGCATTTCGCCGAATCGGGTAGGACTTTGCCTTCCATCAATCCCGGAATTTCCTTGAACTGCCTGCGGACTTCCTCGACCACCGAGAAAGCCGCCCGTCCGACGGCGAGCATCGTGTAAGCGCAGAAGACGAACGGCACCATTGCGCCGATGAACATTCCGGCCACGACCTTCGATGTCAGAGCGTTTATTATGTTGATTCCGACGGTCTGAGAGTATGCGGTGAAAAGCGCCAGCGCCGTAAGCGCCGCCGAACCGATGGCGAAACCCTTGCCAATGGCGGCCGTCGTGTTGCCGACGGCGTCGAGCCTCTCGGCGCGTTTTCTGACCTCGGAACCCATATGAGCCATTTCGGCGATGCCCGCGGCGTTGTCGGCTATCGGGCCGTAAGCGTCAACCGCGACGGTCATTCCCGTTATAGAAAGCATTCCTATCGCCGATAGAGCCACGCCGAATATGCCGGCGAACTTATACGCAAGCACCGTGGCCACGGCTATGGCCACAACAGGTATCGCGGTTGATTTAAGCGCTATCGCGAAACCGTTTATTATGCATGTCGCGGCGCCGGTCGTTGCGGCTTTCGCTATGCCTTGAACGACCTTGCCCGACGTGTAATACTCAGCGGTGAAGCCTACTATGAGCCCCGCAAGAAGACCTACGAGCGTTGCCCAGAACGCCATGATATCTCCGTACCACACTTTAGTCAGAAAGAATGCTCCGACAAGAAGCAACGCCGCCGTTACTATCATCCCTGTGCGGAGCGCGACCTGAGGATCGGTTTTCTCGTCGGTGCGCACGAAATATACGCCCACCGCCGCCGCGATTATTCCCCACGCCGAAATAAGAATCGCAAGCAACGCGCCGTTTATGTCCACCATCGGATTGGGCGCCGCGGCGATCACAAGAGCCGAGACGATGGCGCCTATATACGATTCGAACAGGTCAGCGCCCATCCCCGCGACGTCGCCCACGTTGTCGCCCACGTTGTCGGCGATGACGGCGGGATTTCTGGGGTCGTCTTCGGGTATTCCGGCTTCCACTTTTCCGACGAGGTCGGCGCCTACGTCGGCGGCTTTGGTGTATATTCCTCCACCCACGCGCGCGAAGAGAGCCACCGACGACGCTCCGAGCGAGAAGCCCACCATATATTGAATGGCCTCGGTTATTTTTCCGGCGAGGTCGGCCTTACCGGACAAAAATATGTAATAAAGAAGTATTGACAAAAATCCGAAAAGACCCACGCTTACGACGGAAATCCCCATAACCGCGCCGCCCGGAAAAGCCACGCCGAGCGCTTCATTGAATGATTTTGACGCGGCCTGAGCCGTGCGCGCATTGGATCTTGTGGCTATCTGCATACCTATCCATCCTGCCAGAATAGAACAGACCGCCCCGACGATAAAGGCCATCGCCGTCTTCTTGGCCACGAATACGAAAAGCACCAAAGCCACCAGAAAAACAAAAAACGCGATGGATTTATATTCCCTTGTCAGGAAAGCCATCGCGCCTTTGTGGATCTCTCTGGAAATCTCTTTCATTCTGTCGGTGCCCTCGTCTTTCGAGAGTATCTTTTTGGAAAGATAACCCACGAAAATAAGCCCCGCCGCCGCCACCATCAGCGACACCCACAAACTCGTCAAACCTCCGAAAATGCCCACCATAAGATTAAACCTCCCGTCGAGTATTGAAAAAATCCGTCACAGAGATTAAAAGCGCAAAAAAGTGAAAGAGTGATAAAGTAAAAAAGGTGAAAAGGTGAAAGAGTAAAAGAGTGAAAAAGTGAAA
>JASEHK010000152.1 GCA_030018875.1 Endomicrobiia bacterium
AGAAAATGAACCCTGAAATATTAAAAATTAAAACCGGCCCGATTTTTTGGCGCGCAAGATTTGCCGCGATTTAGGAATAGAATAATTATGAAAAACTTGTCCAAGATTGTTGAAGGATAATAACCGTCCTTATTCCGCGTTTCCCTATTTTGAGGAGGTCAGTGTTATGTCGCAATATAAGGTGATCATTCGCAAAGGAGAAGACGGGTGGTTTGTGGCAAATTGTCCCCAATTAAAAGGATGCTGGTCTCAAGGGCATACAATCTATGAGGCGCGCAGAAACATCCGTCATGCAATTAAAGAATATTTATCTGTGTTGGACGAAATAACACAATCAGAGAAGAAAGAAGGTGTTAAGGTTTTTGAGGTTGCTGTATAGTGTCAAAACTTCCAAGGGTTAGCGGTCGTGATGCTGCGAAAGCGCTTATGTATGGTGGTTTTGAAACGTCAAACGCCGCATATTATTCTTTACAAGCCGGGTGTCGGAATTGTGAGTATTCCAAACCATAAAGAGTTAGACCGAGGCACGCTTCGCGGCATTATCAGAGACGCAGGTTTGACAGTGGAAGATTTTTTGGAATTGTTATGAAAACTAGAACCGTCCCGATTTTTTTGGCACTCACCAAAATTACTGTTGGGTTGTTTTTAACCTCAGCGGTATTCTTTTTGCCTTCCAAATCTTTTGCCAACACCGGCCAGTCGCTGGATAGTTGGGTTTCTATGGCAAACGCAGTTCCTACCGGCAATGGAGGCGGGGCCTGCATTGTTTATGCCGAGAAAGGCGGGAAAGGCAAGGTTTACAATCTGCGCGGCGGGGGCAATCTTTTCGGAATTTATGATATAGAAACGAACGTTTTTGTTTCGACCACCAATTTGCCGTTCACCGCAGCCACGGGCGCGAATATGACATGGGACGGGGGAAACTTTCTATATTTACTCGGCGGCGGGACTAATTTTTATCAGTACGATATCACGGCATCCACGTTCACTTCTCTGGAGCCGCCGCCGGCGAGTGTCGGCGGGGGCGGCGCGATAGTTTACGTAAGCACGCAGGCGGGATTTAACTTTTGTTACGCTTATCAGGGCGGAACAACCGCTTTTTGGCGGTATGATATTAACAGCAGTTCTTGGGTAGTCATGACCGTGTCCCCCGCTTCCGAGGGGGCGGGTTCGGCCTTAACATGGGCTAACAATGAGTTCGTGTACGGCGTTATCGGCGGCACAGTTCAGATGAGAAGATACAACATCAATACGAACGCGTGGGTGACTTTAACGAGCCAAAACGCCGGCAATTTCGGCGCCGGGGGCTCTTTGGCATATCCTGCGGGTTCGAATTTTATTTACGCGTTTCGCGGCGGATCCGTAACTTTTTTGAAATACACAATATCGCCGGAATCCTGGGTTTTTGTTTCATCGGTGGCGCTGGCGCTCGGGACTAACAGCGGCAACAAGCTGGCAATCAGCGGTGATTACGCCTACGGCCGCCGCGGCGTTACGTCGGACGATTTCTGGCGCTACCGCTGGCGCGATGTGAACGCACCGGGGGTAGTGACAGGTTTCGCGGCGGCGACAGGTTCGTCCGGCGGCGAAATCAATCTTTCGTGGACTTCGCCGGGCAACGACGGATACACGGGGGCGCTTCCCGTCGGAAGCACATTTTACATCCAATACGCCACGTGGACGGGAGTAAATTTCTCCACGGACACACGCCCCCCGACGGGCGGTTATGATATATCCATACCGACGGGCCCCGTAACGCCGGGCACAAGCGTTTACTATACCAAGACGGGTCTTACCGACGGCGTGACGTATTATTTCAGGATATGGGCGCAGGACAATGCCGGCAACTATTCCGAGATTTCAACAGGCGCCACGTCGTGGGCGCAAATTGCGCCCCTCGCCGATGCGCCGAACGATTTAGCGGTAACGGCGGTGTCTACAAATACCATATCGCTTTCATGGTCGCTTTCGGGCGCGGCGACTTACTGGGTCGAACACTCGACGGTTTCTTCGCCCTATAACTGGCTCTGGCGCTCAAGCGTTCCGGCTCCGGGCGTTTCGTACACAGACATAAACTTACTACCCGGCACGACTTACTGGCACCGCTTAATCGCTCTTAACTCCGCCGGTTCGCCTAATTATGGAGCGCCGAGCAACATCACAAGCACAATTACTTACACCGCTGCCCCCGCCGGGTTTACCATGCAGACAAGGACTCCCACATCAATCACATGGACGTGGACGCCGGTCGGCTTCGCCGATGGTTTCAGGATATATCAGGCATCCTCTTCTGCGACGTTGACGGCGGAGGTTCCGTTCAATCAGACGACTTACCAGGAGATAGGGCTCTCCACAAATACGGAGCACGGTAGATTTGTCCGCGCGCATAATACAATGGGCGAATCTCTGGCGTCAAACCATGCGACATTTTACACGTTAGCGTCCGCGCCGTCGAATTTATTGATTACAACGGTTTACCAGAGTTCAGCAACTTTGACTTGGGAAGCGAACGGTAATCCGTCGAACACCAGATTCGGTCTCGCCCGCGCGGAGGACGAAAATTTTACCGTAAATCACGCAACCTTTGTAGGGCTTACCCATAACTTGACCGCCCTGACGACGGTCGTCGTAAACCTCGGTGGGAACACGACTTATTATTTCCGCTCATGGGCTTACAACGGAGAGGGCATCGAATCTTCTTATAGCAACACGGCCAGCACGAAAACCCCGGCCGCTCCTCCGTCGGCCCCCTTGGGTCTATACGGCGTCGCTTTCTCGACGACGCAAATAAAGTGGGAATGGAACATAACACTCAACGCCACATATTATCGGGTTTACAATCAGGGCGACAATGCGCTTTTGGCGAACCTTGAAGGTAGCGGCACAACCACTTGGTTTGATAATAATCTTTCGTCGAACACACAATACACCCGCTACGTAAAAGCCGGCAACGCTCAGGGACTTTCCGCCGCTTCGTCGGACGCGTCCAGACACACTTACGCTCATCCGCCCGACGCTCTTGCCGCCTCCGCGGTGTCTTCTTCGACAATCAATCTTTCGTGGGACGACTCCGGCGCCAAACAATATCAGATATTCTTTTCCACCGTCGGCGTGCGCGCCGCCCCGATAACCGGCGCGGCGAATATAAATTCTCCGCCGCTCGTTTACTCTCATCAGGGGCTTGTCGCCGGCGTTACGCATTATTACTGGATAGTCGTTGTCAACGGCGACGACATCGCTTACGACGCCTTCAACTTCCCGACGACATCCACCCGCACATTGCCGTCCCCCGTCGTTTCACTTTCGTCGTCCGCGGCCACGACCGCTTCGATAACTTGGACATGGCCGGACGCAGTCGGAGCGGACGGGTACTTGATATTGATGGCTTCGTCGCCCGACACCGCCGTCGGACAGGTGGACGCGGCCCAGACGTCTTTTGTTTCGACGAATCTTTCCACCAACACCGCATACGGCAGAGTCGTGCGCGCGTATAACACATCGGGCGCGGGCGATGTCTCGCCGAGCGCGACGTTCTACACACTCGCCGCCGCCCCCGGCACGCCGCAGGTTGACGGCGTTACCACCAACAGCGTCGCAATATCGTGGGCGTCCGGCGGAAATCCGACGGGCACGCGCTATGGCGTCGCGCGTTCCACGGATGATTTTGCGACGGTAGTTACAACCGTGGTCGCATATTCCGATGCCCTGACAAATACCAATACGAATGTCGGCGGACTTTCACAGAATACGACCTACCAATTCCGCGTCTGGGCATTTAACGGCGATGCTGTCGCTACGGCTTTTACAACGAGTGTCAGCACGAAAACGAACGCTGTGGCCGTCGTCACACTTATAAATGAAGGTTTTGAAGGGACTTTTCCTCCGGACGGATGGTGGACGAACCATGCCGCGACCGGCGCCGTTCAGAGCGGGACGCAAAAGAGAACCGGATTATATAGTGTCCAGTTTAATCTCGCCGGTGATATTTTC
>JASEHK010000153.1 GCA_030018875.1 Endomicrobiia bacterium
TTTCACCCCCTCCCAGACGGAAAGCCGCGGCGCCTCGCAGCCGCGAAACGCCGCGGGATCTTCGGCTCAAAAAACCCCCGCGCCGCTGTCGCTTCCGACGGCGGAAAGAACCTTGACTTTTGAAAACAAAAACATCATCGCCGTTTTTACCGCCAACGGCGGAGCGATAAAAAATTACGAACTCAAGGAGAACGGCAAGGGCAAAAACGTCAATATGGTGGCGCCGGGCGGGGTTTTGTTTGCGACATTGAGCGACTCTCCGGCGCGGCTTACAAAGCGCGGCGCGACCGTAACATCCGAGCAAAACATCGGTGGCGCTCATGCGCTAAGAAAAATCTATCGCTTCGACGAAAACGGACTCGCGGAGTTTTCCATCTCTCTTGATTCATCCGGCTCGCTTGCTTCAGCCGGAAAGCGACGCGGCAGAGACACATCCGGCGCCAAACTTCGCTCGGTTGATATGATATTCTCCTCCGGAATCGGAGACGACAAGGCCGACGCCAAAGAACTTGCAGACGGCAATGCCGTCAAGTATCTTGTCGGCAAAAAAACAATCCGCGTAAAGTCCGGCGGCGCCTCGCTCGACGGCGCAAAATGGCTCGCCGCCGACTCGCGGTATTTCATACTGGCCGTCGCGCCGACGGCGGCTGACGGATTTACCTCGGAAAAGCTCGAGGTATCCGCCAAGACCCGCGCCGCGCCGCCTGTGGCCATTTTGTCCATATCATTTAACCCGGGCGCCGTCGAGAAGACCTACAAGGTAGTCGCCGGCGGCAAGGCCTATTCGCAACTGCGCCGCTCGGGAATGGGCCTTGAAAAATCGCTCGACTTCGGATTTTTGGGCGGACTTGGAAAGTTTTTTCTCGAAGCGCTCATAGCCATAAACAAAGTAACGAAAAACTACGGCTGGGCCATCGTCATTTTGTCTCTGGGCATACAGGCCGTCACACTTCCCCTCTCGCTGAAATCTCTCAAGGCGACGGCCGATATGAAGCGTCTGCAACCGCTTATGCGCGAGATACAGACCAAATACAAGGACGACCCCAAGCGCATGAACGTCGAGGTGATGAATCTCTATAAAACTCACCGCGTAAACCCGATGAGCGGTTGTCTTCCGATGCTTCTTCAGATGCCTATATTCTGGGCGCTCTTTACGACTCTAAAAAACGCTTACGAACTGCGCGGAGCGGATTGGATATTCTGGATAAAGGACCTCTCGGCGGCCGACACTTTGTTTAGCGATCTATTCCGCCTGCCATTCACGCTCGGACTGCTTCCGCTCCTCATGGGCGCGGGAATGTTTGCTCAACAAATGATGAGCGGGGCCACGAGCGACCCGCAGAATAAAATGATGGGCTACATCTTTCCGGTGGTCTTCACATTTATGTTTCTTAAGTTTCCGTCGGGGGTCGTGCTTTACTGGCTCATCAACTCGATACTGACCATAACGATTCAATTATTTTTTCTTGAAAAAGAAATAATAAAAGAGCACAAGGAAGCCATCGTTACCGTCGTAAAAAAATGAAATACGAGTTCAGGGGAAGGACCGTCAGAGACGCCATAGCGAAGGGTTTGAAAAAACTCTCCCTCGTCGAGGAAGACGTTGACATAACCATACTCGACGAAGGACTGCGCGGACTTTTTTCCATAGAAGGAAAACAGCAGGCTCGAGTTATGATAGAGCCGAAGTCGCGCGCCGAGCGCGCCGACGATCGCGGCGAGCCGCCGGACTACGCCCGAGCGCAGCGGCTTCTTAAAGAGTATGCCCTCGAAATACTGGCCGGGATGAATATAATTCCCGACACCATCAACACGAGCATACTGACGGGCAGGATATACGCCAACATAATATGCTGCGACCCGGAAATCGCCCCAGGGGAAGAAACTATTCACGCGCTTGAAACGATACTCTTTGAACTGCTCAACAAGACGCGCGCGCGCGGCGTTGCCGGCGCCGCCGTCAAAATACATCTGGACTGCAATTTTGTGATAAGACAAAAGGAAGATGCCCTAAGAGAAGAAGCCATCGGGATAGCGCGACTGGTGGCGGCCGACGGCAAACCCCGTCAATGGCCCGGCGGCCATTTGGTCTTCAACTACCGCAAAGTAATTCACGACGCCGTCAGAGAAGTCGGCGGAGTGTCGTCGCGCTCAAACGGGCGCGGCGACGAAAAAGTCGTCGAAATTTTCCGCCACGGCGCGGAAAAAAATAAATAGTCAGGGGGCAAGCAGTCAGGAGTCAGGTATCAGTAGGCAGGGTTCAGTAGTCAGGAATCAGGGTTATGAACCGGCCTCGACCGATTTATTTTCCCTCTCCCCTGACTACTAACCCCTGCCTACTGTCTTATATATGTATCCCACCGACGATACGATAGCGGCTCTTTCGACGCCACCCATGCCGTCGGCCGTGGCCGTCATAAGAATAAGCGGGCCGAAGGCCACTGACATCCTTACATCCATCTTTAAGCCCCGCCGCAAAGTCAGGATGCCGCTCACCCCAAGATTGCTTACGCTCGGAGACGTCCGCGACCCGCGCACGGGCTCTCTTGTGGACGAAGTCCTCGCCGTAATTTTCAAAGCCCCACACTCATACACCGCAGAAGACTCGGCAGAAATCCACTGCCACGGGAACCCTTTCATCGCGCGAAAAATATTAGAAATAATATCTTCTTTCGACGGGGTCAGGATGGCCGAAAGGGGGGAGTTTACTTACAGGGCGTTCTTGAACGGCAAAATCGCCCTCCCTCAGGCCGAAGCCGTCCTGGCTGTGATAGAATCAAAGAGCGACTACGCGCTCAAGGTCGGCCTCGGACAACTCAAAGGCAAACTCGCCGCAATCGCCGGCAAATGGAAAAGCGCCCTTGTGGACATAATGTCCACAATAGAGGCCAAATTGGACTATCCGGAAGATTTGGACGGGGAAGCGTACAAGTGGGACGAACTCGGCGAGAAAATACTCGCCGTCAAAACCGATATGGAAAACGCTCTCGAAAAAAACGCCGGAGCGACCGGGGGCGAAATAACGGTGGTGATAACCGGCAAGCCCAATGTCGGCAAATCTTCGCTCTTTAACGTTCTCGCCCGCGAAGAACTCGCCATAGTCACACCCTTATCTGGAACGACGACCGACACCCTTTCGGAGACCTTGTGCTGGGACGGAATCTCCTGGAAAATATACGACACCGCCGGACTATCGCTGTGTCCCTCATCGGATATTGTGGAAGAAATGGGGCGGTCGCGCTCCGAATCCAAAATTGCCTCGGCAATGGCCATAATAGCCGTTTTCGACGGCTCCCAAGCGCTCGACGAAGACGACCTCCAAGTAGCCAGGAGAGTGTCGGAGGCGGCCAGCGCCGGTGATCTTGATACTCCGGGCGCCGAGGCCCACGGCGGGCGGCGCCAAGGCATAAAAGCCGTCGCCGTGGTCAACAAATCGGACCTGCCGGGCGCGTTCGGCGACGACGAACTCCGGCGGGCATTCCCGACGGAGGGCGGCGCGGTCGTCATCGTAAGGTCTTCGGCCATGAAAGGCTCCGGAATAGACGATATAAAATCCGCCCTGGCGCGGTTACTGTCGGATTCTCGAAACGCCATGAGCGTCGCCGACGACATAATCGTGGCTAACGTCAGACAAAAAAAGGCCCTCCGGAGCGCTGTCATCGCTCTGGGCGAGGCGGCTCAGACCATCCGACAAGCGGGCGAAAACGAAGAGATAACGGCGCATCATCTACAAGTCGCCGCGGGTTGTCTGGGAGAAATATCAGGAGAGATAGCGCCCGACGATATACTTTCCGGTATCTTCTCGCGCTTCTGCGTAGGCAAGTAGAAAGGAGAGGCGAGAAGTGAGAGGCAAGAAGTAAGAGGCGAGAAGTAAGAGGCGAGAAGTAAGAGGCAAGAAGTAAGAGGCAAGAAGTAAGAGGCAAGAAGTGAGAGGCGAG
>JASEHK010000154.1 GCA_030018875.1 Endomicrobiia bacterium
ACTTCCTATTCACTTTTCTTAATATTTGACAGTTTTCCCGCCGAAATTGTATAATCCACTTTCATAATGAAAAAGAAACCATCCGGATTCTCCGGCGGGGTACATCCGCCGGAGCGCAAAATAACATCCGAAGAAAAAATCATCGCGCTTCCCGCCCCCCCGAAGGTTGTTTTGCCGCTCATACAGCACCTCGGCTGCGCCGCCAAACTCAAGGTCGCCGTCGGAGACGTTGTTTTTCGCGGACAGAAAATCGCCGAGCCGGGCGGTAACGTTTCGGCGGCGGTTCACGCGAGCATTTCGGGCAAAGTCTCCGCCGTCGCCCCGTGGGCTCATCCCTCGTTGCTTAAGCCCGTGGAATCCGTGGTGATAGAGTCCGACGGAAAAGACGAAGCCGCGCCGTTCAAAGCGATTTTTTCAGACTACGCGCGCCATACCCGCGACGACTTGCGCGCCGCTGTCGCCGACGCCGGCATAGTGGGGATGGGTGGGGCGTGTTTTCCGTCTCACGTCAAGATGAGCCCGCCGAAGGGCAAGGACATAGATTATCTGATATTGAACGGTTGCGAATGCGAGCCGTATCTTACCGCCGACGACGCTCTGATGCGCGAGCGCGCAAAGGAAATCATAGAAGGCGCCAAGATAATTTCTCACATAATAGACGCATACCAGACCGTCATTGCCGTCGAGGAAAACAAGCCGCGCGCCATAGAGACGCTCAAAAAACTAGCCTTCAACGAACCCAATCTGAGCGTGGCGGTCTTGCCCGTTAAATATCCGCAGGGCGCCGAAAAACAGCTTATCGCCGCCGTGACCGGACGGGTTGTGCCGTCGGGCGGGCTGCCTTTTCAGGTGGGATGCGTCGTCCATAATGTGGCCACGGCATACGCGGTCTTCGAGGCGCTCAAAAAAGGAAAACCGCTTTACGAGCGTGTGGTGTCCGTTTCGGGCGACGCCGTCAAGAAGCCCGGAAACTATCTCGCGCGCGTCGGGACTTTATTTTCCGACATCGCCGCGGCCGCGGACGGCGCGGAAGAATCGCTCGTCAAAGTCGTCGCCGGCGGACCGATGATGGGGTTTGCCCAGGGCGCTTTGGAAGTTCCCGTCGTCAAAGGCACGTCGGGCGTCTTGTTTCTGTCGTCGTCGAGATCGGGGGACTTCAAGCCGTGCATACGCTGCGCCAAATGTGTGATGGTCTGCCCGATGAACCTTCTGCCCAATATGCTCAGCGTTCTGGGCGAAAAAGAACTCTATGACGATACCGACAGATACTACGCCGCCGACTGCATCGAATGCGGTTCGTGCTCTTTCGTTTGTCCGTCGAACCGGCCGATAGTGGCCCACATTAAACTCTCGAAGTCCTACCTGTGCTCGAAAAAATCATGAGCGACAAAAAACTCACGCTTACGCACGCCCCGCATTTCCATTCAGGGATGACCGTCCCTAAAGTAATGACGGACGTCTTGATTGCCCTCGCGCCCGCGGCCGTGATGTCCATCCGCTTTTTTTCTTATCGGGCGGCTCTGGTGATGGCCGTTTCCACGACGGCCGCGGCGCTGGCCGAATACGTTTGGCAGAGATACGCGCTCAAGACCGCATCGAGCGTTTCCGATATGAGCGCCGCCGTCACGGGGCTGCTGTTGGCCCTTACATTGCCGCCATCTATCCCTCTGTGGCAGGCCGCATCGGGAGCAGCGTTCGCCATAATATTCGCCAAGCAGGTCTTCGGAGGCCTGGGGCATAATCCTTTCAATCCCGCGCTCGCCGCCAGAGCATTCCTGCAGATAGCGTGGCCCTCGGAGATGACAACTTGGACGCTGCCCTATTCCGACGCATTCTCGTCGGTAAACGCGATAACATCGGCGACGCCTCTGGCCGCGGCCAGATATAACGTCGCCGAAGCCATACCGCATCTCAGGGATTTATTTTTTGGAAACGTCGCCGGCTCTTTGGGCGAGACCTCGGCGGCCGCTATTATGCTCGGCGCGGTATATCTCATTTTTCGCAGACAGATAAAAATAATAATCCCGCTGACCTTCATCGCCGTCGTTGCCGCGCTTTCGGCGGCTTACGGACGCGATGTGCCTTATCAGATATTCTCCGGCGGGCTTATGCTCGGCGCGTTTTTTATGGCGACCGACCCCGTAACTGCCCCCACGACAAAAAAAGGGATGATGCTCTTCGGCGGCGGCTGCGGAGTTCTCACATCTCTTATTCGTTTCAGCGGCGGATTTCCCGAGGGAGTTTGCTTCTCGATTTTAACAATGAATATGGTCGTGCCCCTGATAGACCGCTATACAATTCCCAAACCATTCGGTTACGTTTTTAAGGATGATAAAAAATGACCCCAATCCGCCAAGATAACAATTTTAAGTACGGCGCCATTCTTTTGACGACCTGCCTGATTTCATCTTTGGCGCTTTCGCTCGTTTATAAAATGACATCGGGGGCCGTCCTGAAAACTGCCGCCGAAAACTTTTTGATACTCCAGCGGGAAGCGCTTCCGACGGCGGAATCTTTTAGAGGATCGGCTCCTGAAGCGGACGTCAACATAGGTCTCGACGCAAAAGGCGCCGTCGTCGGCAAAACAGCGACGGCCTCCGCTCGCGGCTACGGCGGCGATGTTGCATTGATAGTTGGCGTTGACCTAAAAGGAACCGTCGTTTCCGTCAAGGCGCTTTCGCACAAAGAAACGCCCGGCCTTGGCACAAAGGCGTTGACGCCGGAATATCTGTCTCAATACGCCGGCAAGAAGGCCGATAAAATCAAGTTGAAGAAAGACGACCCGTCCGTCGGAGCGCTCGACGCCGTCACGGGAGCGACGATAACTTCGCGCGCGGTATCGGCCGCCGTGGGCGACGCTCTGATTAAGGCCGCGTCTTCGGAACGATAATATGTTGAATTCTCGACGCAATGTTTAAATTTGTCATTGCGAGGAGTCCCGATGGACATCGGGGCGACGAAGCAATCTCGCTTATTGTGGGATTGCTTCGCTCCCCCGCCTCGGCGGGGTCACTCGCAATGACAAACTTGAGTTGAATCTAAAAATGCAAACAGTGGGAAGATTTCTTACGAATATGCTCAAACTCATCACCGACGGAATAATACGCGAAAATCCCATAATGATATTGATGATAGGGCTCTGCCCCGTGCTGGCCTGTTCCGCCACCGCGACGGACGCTCTGGGTATGGGTCTGGCGGCCACATTCGTTCTGGTGTGTTCCAACGTGATGATCTCGGCCGTAAGAAAACTCGTGCCGACGGAAATCCGCATACCCGTTTTCATAGTCATAATAGCGACATTCGTCACTATCGTAGATTATCTGATGCAGGCGTATTCTCCGTCGTTGAGCCGGTCTCTGGGCGTATTCGTTCCTCTGATAGTGGTGAACTGCGTGATACTCGGACGCGCCGAGGCCTTCGCCTATCGCAATCCCGTCATACCCTCCTTTTTCGACGGCGTAGGAATGGGGTTGGGCTTCACGGCGGGAATCCTCGCTCTTGGTATATTCCGCGAAGCGCTCGGCAACGGCACGGTCTTCGGTTTCGGACATTTTTTCAGTCGTCCGGCGGCGATATTTATGCTGCCTCCGGGCGCCTACATCGGAATCGGCATACTCATATCACTGTGGCAGTACGTCAAAAAAACGACCGCTCCGCCCAAACTTTCGCCGTGCCGGACGTGTTCTTTGGCCAAGACCTGTCTGGCCGAGTTTACAGGCGCGGAGGCGGCGACCTTGGCGGCGGATACTCTTTTCCCGTCGGAAGAACTCATAAAAGCCAAAAACGGCAAGAAAAAATGAACGTCTCTTTCAGCGAACTCTTCGCGGTATTTTTTGGGGCAATGGTGGTCAACAACATCATATTGATGCGCTTTCTGGGGCTCTGCTCGTTCTTCGGGG
>JASEHK010000155.1 GCA_030018875.1 Endomicrobiia bacterium
CTGACACGCAGTGTCATGCTGAACTTGTTTCAGCATCCCTTAAAGAACGAGCAACTACAAAATACTTAATGCGTTTGTATTACTTAATCCTTAATCCTGAAAACAGGAGGAAATGATGCCCGAGAAAAAGAGCGCTATACTTGTCGTTGACGACGAACCGGACATAGTTCTGGTGCTGGGCGAGTTTCTCGCCAAAGAAGGTTTCAGGGTTTACACTGCCCACAGGGGCGAGCAGGCGCTGGAGAAAGTTCGCGAGTATCCCGTTAATCTTGCTCTGCTTGATTTGGCCATGCCCGGCATGGACGGAATAGAGACCCTGCAAAAACTCAAGGAAATCAAGCCGGACATCAACGTAATAATGATAACGGCCTACCGGGACGCCGACAAGGTCGTGCGGGCGTTCCGTCTCGGAGCGTACGATTGTATCTTTAAACCTTTCGACCTTAAGTATCTTAGAACAGCGATATTCGCCAAACTTCTTGAGTGAGGCCGTTTTCATGACTTATGCGTAACTCGGTATGCCCCGCCAAACTGCGACGGGGCAGGCGGGCAGGTTATGAAGACCATTTTTCGCGCGGTCATTTATCGTCGGTTTTATTTTCATCAGGGTTCGCGTCGTCCACCAAAACCTTTTCCACCGACACGGAGTTTTCTTTTTTCCAGAAAGACAACATCGTCGTCGCCGGTTCCGGCTCGGCTGCGTTTCTGGCCGTCGAAAACAGGTGGACACAGTTCGTAATAGCGGGACCTTCGTCGAGGTCTCACGCCGCCGTTTCCGCTTCCACAGCGATGGCGATAGTCCTTCTTCATGGTGGCAGTAACCCCGCCGCGCTTAACGATTTCTGGATTTATGACCCGTCGGAGACGCAATGGACACAGCGTAGCGCCTCGGGGTCTCCGTCGGCCAGATACGGCCATTGCGTGTCGCCCATATCCGCGGGCAAGTTTATATTGTTCGGAGGGCTCGGCGCCGCCGGTTATTTCGGCGATACATACGTATACGATGCGGAAGCCAACTCCTGGCAGCGGCCATCTTTTGCCGTCGAGCCGTCGTCGCGGGCCCATTTTGCTTCCGCGCTGGACACGAAAAGAAACAGAGTTTACATCTTCGGCGGGCAGGCCGAGGGTGTTCTCCTCGCCGACCTGTGGTACTATGACGCGGCGGCGGGAGAGTGGAATGATGTCGCGCAGGTTTCGACGATACCTTCCGCGCGTTACGGTTCCGCGCTCGTTTATGATCCGGTCGCGGACACTCTTCTTCTTTTCGGGGGGAACAACGACTCGGCGAACATCGGGGATTTATGGCATTTTTCCTATGCCGCGTCGAGTTGGACGCAAATATCCCAACCTGTTACGCGCCCCGCCGCCCGTCGGCACCACGGGTTCGTGTGGGACCGTTTTTTGGGCCGAGCCGTTCTTTTCGGCGGCGCAATCAATACCGGTGTCGCCAACGACATATGGGTTTACAATATGCCGTCGAATCTCTGGTCGAGCGCCGCTCCGTTGACCGCCGCTCCGGCGGGTCGTTACGGTTTCGGTATGGCTTACTGCGGATACAATTTCGTTTTCGGCGGCGCGGGGCCTTCGGCGCCCGGCAACGATACATGGAAATATGTCGCCGCGTCGTCGGGTGTTTTCATCACGAACGTTATATCGGAGTATACCCCGACCGGAATAAGATGGCAGACGGTTGATATCTCTCCCCCTACTTCCCCCGGTGGCACATCAAGAGATTTTCAGATATCGGCCTCCACGGACGGCATTAACTGGACGGACTTCGCCGGCCCCGACGGCGACGTCAATCAATATTTCGTTTATGGCGGCGCGCCGATACAGATAGATCACTCTTTGTGGAGGAACAAGCCCAACCTTCGGATAAAGTGCCGGATGTTCTCCAATGCGCCGCCGGTGTCGCCGTCCGTGGAAGAACTGCTCCTGCGCTACAACCGCCCGCCGTACGCGCCGTCGCCGTCGTATCCTATCGCCGGCAAAAGAGTCGGCCTGCTCTCGCCATATTTTATCTGGGAGCGTCCGAGCGATCCCGACTCGGATCCCGTGGGTTTTTACGAACTGCAGGTGGCGACCAATGCCGCGTTCTCTCCGGTTTTTTTCTCAAGCGCCGGCATTTACGGAGACGGATTTCAGACGGTGACATCCACTCCCGGCGCCGGCCTTTACGAAGGCGCGTGGCACTACAGAGTCCGCGCGTCCGACCCGGAACATTACGGTTCGTGGTCTTCGGGATACGATTTCCGCGTTGACACCACGCCGCCCGCGGCAGTGGCGGATTTTACCGCGGCGCGCGGCAACGTTAACGGTAAAATTTTTCTCGCCATGAAAGTTCCCGGGGACGACGGGGCGTCGTCCAATCTGGTAAACGCGACTTGTCTGGTAAGATATTCGAGTTATCCGATAATTACCGAGGGGGACTGGTCGGGCGCGGCGGGTTCAAAGGACGTCGCCGTTCCCAATAACACGCCGCCGGGGACCGCGCTCAATGTTGACGTCTCGGGCCTCGCCGACGCCGCGACATACTATTTCAACGCGCGCATACGCGACGGGGCGTCGAACCTCGGCGCGCTTTACGGCGCGTCTCCGTCGGCGGCCACGAATTGTCCGCCCGTCATAAATATCGTCGCTTCGCCGTCGGGGACAGTATCGGGCGACGTGTTCATAGAGTGGGTCTCATCGGATAGCGAGGACGATGAATATAAGCACCGCGTTTTCGCTTCTTCCGACGGAGCGGCGAGTTTCGGCGTAGAACTTACCGTCTCTCCTCTTGCGAAATCGGCGACGTTTTACATTTTAAACACCAAGCGCGTCAAAAACGGCCAGTACGCGCTTCTTGTGTCGGCGACCGACGAGCCCTTCGGTTTGTCGAGCGGCGCCGTATCCGCCGCGTTTATTGTGGATAATCCCAATGAATCCCCCGCCGTTTCGATTTCATCGCCCGCGGCGGGCTCGATTATTTCCGGAGTGTTCCGCGCGCGCTGGACGATAACCGACCCTAATTTGTGCGATGCGCACTCGTCGGTAATTCGGTTTTCCTCCGACGGCGGCTCGACCTACGCTCAGGTCTTTGCGTCAACCACGGATTATTACGATGTCAACACGCGGCTGTTGCCCAACGGCACCGCCTATGTCGTGAAAATAACCGCGACCGACGACGGTTCACCGTCTCTGTCCTCTTCGGCGATTTCCGGAGTCTTCGGCATAAACAATGAAAATTTGCCGCCGGGAAGATTCGCGCTGTTGTCCCCGCCCGACAAAAAATATCGTTCTGCGCTCGGTTTTTATTTCTCGTGGGCCAAGGCCGAAGACCCGAATCCGGAGGACACTGTCATTTACAAAATCGAATATTCCACTCGCCCGGATTTTTCGGACGCCGCTGTGGCGGATAATATCGTCGCGACTTCGTTTCACGTCCCGACCTCGGCTCTGTTGCCGGGCGCGACATACTACTGGAGGGTTCGCGCGCGCGACCCTTTCTTGAGAGACACCTTTTGCGACGCGCCGTTTGAGTTTTACGTGCTCGACCGTTTCGGAGCATCCACCCCTACCAATCACCTCGCTTTCAAAGTTCTCAATGGCCTTCCGCCGGACGCTTTTGTATTTGTTTCCGAGTATAACTCCGCGTACGTGCCTTCGGCCCGCGTCGCCGATTCAAGAACCATCGGCGATCCGTTTACTAAGACCGTCTCCGGCGGGGAGATTTACCGAGTGGGATTTTATGACGCCGCCTCAAACGAAGTCGCGCCTGATTCGGATGTCGAGATAGAGGTCGTCTATGATTATTCCCTGCCGTCTTCATCTCTCGGCGCGCCGTCGTTTCATTCTCATTCGAAAGATTCGATTTTGCGGCTCAGGATTAATGCCAGAGTCGCTCTTCTCGACGAAA
>JASEHK010000156.1 GCA_030018875.1 Endomicrobiia bacterium
CGGCCGCCGCATGTCATTGCGAGGAGTCCCGATGGACATCGGGATGAAGTAGGGGCGAATGATTATTCGCCCCTACGGGCGTTCCTCGCAATGACATTAAGTGGGCGCATTTGACATATCGTCGGTAATTTCATAAAATATCAGGCTCTCCCCGTTTCGGGCGCAAAGTATCCGATTATCCCGCCGGACGGTTTTGAAGCCGCGTCGCATAATCTTCCCAAGAGCCGTTAAAAAATCCAAAGGAGGTCGGATTGCCGCTCCTCTCAAAATACAGCGCGACGATTCCAGCGCGCAACCGATAAAAAAAGTATGAGCGAGAATAAAATCATCAGCGCAGCGATTCTGTCAGCCAAAACTTCGTATGCCGAGGAAGAAATAATATCCGCCGAGAGGCTTTTCGCCGCCTATCGTTCCATCGTGATAACGCTTTTCAACTTCGTGCAGTCGGGGCATCCCGGCGGCTCTATTTCGATGGGCCGGGCGCTTCTTAATCTCACCCTCAACAAAAACACCAAGCTCGATATCTCCGACCTCGACCGTCCCGATTCCGACGTCATAGGTATGGCCGCCGGACACAAAGCGCTGGGGCTTTACTCCTATCTGGGGCTTATGTTTGAGATAGTGAAAATAAAAGACCCCAAACTTTACGGGGCGATAAAGCGCAAAATGAGGCTTGAAGACCTTCTGGGCTTCCGCAAAAATCCCGCCACGGAACTTCCATTGATGAAAAAGTTCGATTCCAAGCGTCTCGACGGACATCCGACTCCCGAGACTCCGGGAGTGGTGGTGGCGACGGGGGCATCGGGCGTCGGCTTCGGCGCTTTGGGAGGATACGCGTTCGCCAAGAAAGAATACTATGACGCGCCCCCGACGATAAACATAATAGAGGGCGAAGGGGGGATGACCCCGGGCCGCGTTCACGAGAATCTGGCGCACTTCTGGGCGCTTGATCTCTGGAACCTCATAATTCACGTTGACTGGAACAACGCCTCGATAGACGCCGACAGCGTGTGCTCGTCGGAAAAATGCCGCGGGCAGTACGTCAATTGGAGTCCGCAGACACTTGGCGCGCTCCACGGCCTCAACGTGGTTTACGTCGAGGATGGCCGCGATTCCTCAAAAGTGCGCGCCGCGCAGGACCACGTTTTCGGCGAGTTTATGCCGCAAAAAAAAGCGCCGAATATGATAGTCTATCGCACCGTCAAGGGCGAGGGCTATTGGGAAGGCAGAAAATCGCACGGCGCGGGTTTTAAGACGGACTCGCCGGAATATTTCGCCGCGCAGAAATCCTTCGAGTCGGCCTTCAACGTTAAATTTATTCCCGCCGAAGGCGCGATTACCGCTGAGAATAGGGAAGAATATCTTTACAAGAACCTGCTCGTCATCGCCGACGCCCTTAAGTCCGACGGAAAACTCTGCGATTACGTCTTCAACGCTCTCATTTATTCCCGCGACGCTCTCAACAAAGCCGGCCGCAAACCCATCGCCAAGAGCGCGGACATTTCCATCATCACAAAACCGTCCTCTGTCACTGGGCCGTCCTCCGGTGAATTATCCGAGAAAACCCCTCCTGCCCAAATCGTAAGCAAGCCCGGCCGCGCCGTAACGCTCAGGGAATCTCTCGGAAACACTCTCCATTATCTTAACGCCTCGACGGGCGGCGGCTTTTACGGTTTTGCGGCCGACCTCGTCGGCTCGACGAGTTTGAATCTTATGTGCGAGGACTTTCAAAAGAAGGGATTTCTTTCTTGCGAAAATCCATACGCCAAGATAATACCGACCGGCATTTGCGAGGACGGCGGCTCGTCCCTGATATCGGGTATTTCGGCCACCGGTCATTACGTCGGAGTCGGCAGTTCTTACGCCACATTTATGAGCCCGATGGGATTTACGGCCGCGCGGCTTTTCGCAATAGCATTTCAGGCGAAACACGGCGCGAATATGGCTCCGATGATTTTGATAAACGCCCACGCGGGACTCAAAACCGGCGAGGACGGCCCGACTCACGCATGCCCTCAGACGCTTTCTCTCTGGAAAGGTTTCGACAAACTCAAGGCAAAGGTCATCACGCTCACTCCGTGGGATCCCAATGAAATCTGGCCGCTTATAATCGCCGCGCTAAAACTCCGGCCCGCCGTCGTCGTGCCTTATGTCACCCGTCCGTCGGAAACCGTCCTTGACAGAGAAAAAATCGGGTTTCCTCCGGCACATCTCGCCGCCGACGGTATTTACCGCGTCCGCTCGTCGAAAAACTCAAATAATACCGTGATATATCAGGGCGCCGAAGTCGGAGTGGAGCTTCCCGCCGTTATGTCCGCCCTCGACAAAGAAAATATCGCCGTCAATGTCCTGTATGTCGCAAGCGCCGAACTTTTCTCGTCGTTGCCTCGCGCCAGACAGAACGAGATACTTCCCGAAGAGTTCAAGAAAAACGCGATGGCCGTAACGGGCTTCACGCTCGACACGATGTACGAATATCTCCTGTCGGAAAAAGGCCGCGAAGCGTCTTTGCATCCTTTCAAAAACGGCGTGTTTTTGGGCTCGGGCCCCGGCTCCGAAGTGATGAAGCAGGCCGGTCTGGACGCGGTGTCACAGATAAAGGCCATAAAAGAATTCGTAAAAAGCAAATAAATATGCGAGACTCGATAAGCGAACTCATTAAAGCGGCCTCCGGCAAAATTCGTCCGGATTTATGTCTGAAAAACGGTCGCGTTATCAACGTCCTTTCGGGCGAAATCGAGCGCGCCGACATTCTCGTGCACAAAGGATACATCGCCTCGGTAGGCCGACGACTGCCGCGCGCGAGGCGTTCGATAGATATCAAGGGCGCATTCGTCGCGCCGGGTTTTATAGACGGTCACGCGCACATCGAATCCTCGATGATGTCGGTCTCGGAATTCGCCAGGGCGGTATCTTCGCGCGGGGTAACGTCCGTGATCACCGACGCCCACGAGATAGCCAACGTGCTCGGCATAGACGGCATAAAATACATGCTTGAATCGGCAAAATATCAGCCGCTCAGCGTATTTTTTATGCTGCCGTCATGCGTTCCGGCCACGAAGATGGAAACGGCCGGCGCGCGATTGTCCGGATTCGACCTTTATCCGTTCCTGAAAGAAAAATGGGTCGTCGGCCTGGGCGAGGTGATGAACTTTCCCGGAGTGATTCTTGCCGACGAGGACTTGCTCGACAAAATGAAAATAGCCGTCGGTAAAAGAATAGACGGCCACGCGCCGGGCCTTTCGGGAGCCTCGCTTGCGGCTTACATAGCATCGGGTATAACCTCCGACCACGAATCCACTACTCTCGATGAAGCCCGCGAAAAACTCCGCCGCGGAATGTATGTGATGGTAAGAGAAGGCACATCCGAGAAAAATCTCGCCTCGCTGATACCTCTCGTCAACGAGAAAAACTATCCGCGCTTTTTCTTCGTTTCCGACGACAGACACCCTCACGACCTCGTAAAAGAGGGCTCGATAGACCATCTGATAAGAAAGGCCGTCTCGTTAGGGCTCGACCCGATTACGGCCATAAGGATGGCCACGCTCAATACTGCCGAGTATTTCCGCCTCCCGCGCATAGGCGCGGTCGCGCCGGGTTATCAGGCCGACATAACCGTGTTCGACAAACTTAAAGACATCAGACCCAAACTCGTTATCCGTCGCGGCGAAATAGTCGGCGCTCTCGGCAAGTTCGTCGGGCGCAAAGTAAAGATAGCCGCCGGTCTCAGGGGCTCGGTGAACGTAAGATGGCTCGACGAAAAAGATTTCAGGATACCGGCCGAAGGCCGACGGATAAAAGTCATAGAAATCGTGCCGCACCAGATAATAACCCGTAAAATTACCGCCCGCGCCAAAGTCGTCGGCGGTATGGCGGTTTCGGATACCGCGGCG
>JASEHK010000157.1 GCA_030018875.1 Endomicrobiia bacterium
CCGAAGGTTCGGGCAAGATCCGGCTTGAATGGTCGGCTCCCGCGGATTCCGACGGAAGAAGCGTATTTTCGTATGTCATAAAATACGCCACATTCAGCGTCGCGGAACTCGGCGGCAACACGACCGCGTGGTGGAATCACCCCGCAACTATAACGGCCGTAGAAGAAGGTCTGCCTTCGAAATACGGCAGGTCCGCAGTCGCGCCTACGGGCTCGGCGGAAACGATAAAGGTGAGCGGACTTGCGCCCGGCGAATATTACTACTTCGGCGTAAAGATTATAGACCGTTATAACCGCGACTCGGACTGGGACACTCCGTATCGCGCCGTCGCGATACAGGCGAGGGCCTTTGCGACTACACCACCGTGGACGCCTTCCAAAATCACCGACCTTATCGGTATACCTCTGGAACAGGTGGCCAAGGTCCGTCTTGAGTGGACGGTTCCGGAATTTATCAACGAACTATCTCAATTTTTGCCCGGCCACATAAAACAGCCCGGAGAATACTGTATCCAATACTCGACCACCGCTCCTCCCGACCCGGTCAACACGCCGAATCAGAGCAACAACTGGGCGTCGTCGCAAAAAGTTTTTGTATCCACAAAAGACGTCCGCACAGGCGACTTGCAAAATTATGTTCTGACGGGACTCTCGCACAATACCACTTACTACATTCATATTTTCACCCGCAACGAATGGCCAAACAAGTGGTCTTATGCGTCACACCCGGTCACCACGGTCAATCCCTACATATATCTTAAACCCGTTGAAAATCTCGCCGCCGTTCCGTCGGCGTCGGCGGACGACGATATAGCAAGCTACGTCACGCTTTCGTGGGACAATCCCGCGGACGAACAGTTCCTCGCCGGCGCGCGCGTGGCATATTCCACGTCGGCATATCCGTCCTCGCCCGACGGAGGGAATTATTTTGACGTCGAACCGCTCTCATCGGGCTCCGCCACCGACTACGCGCATATCCGTCTGCTGCCGCGTCATAATTATTATTACTCCGTCTGGGCCTACGACGCGAGCCGCTTCTACTCAGAGCCGCGCAATGTCCAAACGTTTACGGCGCCCGATATGACTCCGCCGACCGGAGTCGAAAACGTAACGTCCCTCGTCGTCCTTTCCCGCGGCGCAGATGACGACTCTCTGTGCGTTCGGCTGTCGTGGAACGCCCCGGCTTCTCCGCTTTACAGGAACATAGATTTTGATAAAGTGAAAATTTATTTCAGCAGCAGTTCCGCCGACCCCGCGACTCACGAATATCTCGCCGCCACCGAGTCGGGCATAACATCGTTCACCCACGACGGAGCGCTTCCTTACGCGACATATTATTATTCGTTCGCAAGTATGGATACCGTCGGCAACGAGCAGGCCGCAGTCAAGCGCTCGACGCACGCGGTGTATGTCTCGGAGAGCTACGTGCCGACCTCGCCCCCGACTATAATCACTCATCTTTACTCCGCTTCGCGCGACTACGCCGACGGCTGCAAAGTCGCGCTCACCTGGCGCGCGCCGAGCGAACCTCACTTCCGGCGGATAGTGGCCAGAGTAGGCTACGACGCTTATCCGCTGTCCGTATCCGAGGGCGATTTCCTGCGCGAATGGATCGCCTCGCCGTCAGCCGAGGGGAGCGACGAGTTTAAGCGGCTCGTCTCGATGACGACGAACTACATCTCGCTCTTCGCCGTTTCGCAATACGCCGTAACTTCACGGCCGGCAAAACTTCCCGTCTACGCCAACGTCCCATGGACTGATACGACGGCGCCTCACGTTCCGCGCGACGCGCGCGTTTCATCGTCGAGGAAAATCTCCTGGGGGGCAGTCAAGTATGACGCCAATCTTGCCGTCATACCGGATTATCTGACGCCCCGGACGGACCAGTTGTATTTCTACGAAATCCTCACGGCCACTTCGATGAAAGGCCCGTGGAGCGTCAGTGGCCGCGTCGCGCCGCCCGTAACATGGTACGCCATACCTTCGGGCTCGACGGGATACATTAAGATACGCGCCGCGGATGCGAGCGGTAATTACGCCGACTCCGTGGCCGTGGACACTTCCGGCAACATATACGTCGCTGCCGAGGATGCGAGTTTTGTTATGGTGCCGGTCGAACTTCTGTCCTCGGCGCGCGCCGCTTCCAATCCGTCAAAGGACTCCCATATTCTGACGCTGTCGCGCGTCCCCGCCGAGGAAAAAGGCATAATCTATAAGTCCGTCGAGTTCAAGGCCGCTAAAATTTCCGAGACGGCCGACGCTATGATGTTGTCGGACGCTCCCGACTTTTCGCTGGGCGGCCCGGGAGCGCGGTTGGCTTTCAGTTACGAGATAGAAAACCCTGAGGCGAGTTTCTCATCGCCATCGTCGCGCGAGCGATCAGCCGAGCCGGTTTTGGCCATCGTCACCGAGATGGGCTTGGAGCGCGAACTCGGAGTCTTTTACTTTAACGGCGTCGAATGGCAGAGGATAAACCTCGCGTCGGCCTCGTCGGGGTATGTCTTCGCCGCGGCGCGTTTCGCCGGCAAATATCATCTGCGGCGCGCGCCCGCCGTCGGCGAGTTTACTTTCTACGACGCTATCCCCAGGATAATCACGCCCAACGGCGACGGCAAAAACGACCGCGCAATGTTCCGGTTTACAAATCCCGCAGGGCTCAAGGTCTCCCTTAAAATTTATGATATAAACTCGACGCTCGTAAGGGACGCCGGTGAGACGACGGGCACATCCGATATTCAGGGCGAACATATTTTCTGGGACGGTCTCGACGACAACAGCCGCGCTGTCGCGCCAGGCGTATACGTGTATCAACTCGAGCTTGAAGGAAAAACCATAAACGGCACCATAGTGGTGGCAAGGTAACGCGATGGAGGAAATTATGACTGCACTATTGACGAAAATCAAACCAAAACTTAGGCCGTGGCTTGCGGCGGTGTCTCTTTCGCTATTCTCTATGGCTCCGGTCTTTGCCGCTTTCGAGGACATTTCCGTCGGCGGAAGGCCCACTGCATTGTCGGGCGCATATACGGCTGTGGAGGGCGACGCTTATTCGCTTTACTATAATCCTGCCGCTCTTGCCGGACTTTCGAGAGCCGAATTCGGGGCGCAGTATTCCAAACTTCACATTGGCCTCACGGACGATTCCGATTTGTCGAACTCTTTCGCCGGGATCGCCCAGCCGCTGAAGTTTGGCGGGGCAGATTACGGAACGATAGGCGCCGGATGGATGCGGTTCGCTCTTGCCGGACTTTATCAGGAAAATACTATAATAATATCTTGGTCACGGGACATAATTCCAAACCGCTTTTCTTTCGGAGCCAACGCCAAAATACTTTCCATAACCTACGGCGATGACGACTACACCAAAAACTCTCTTGACAACGAAGGCAAGACCACCGGCCGCGCCGACCCGCTTTTTGAAGGCGGATACGTGAAGTCGGCGTTCGACGCGGATATCGGATTGAGGTATCCGTTCGCCAGGAACTATGCAGTGGCGTTCGCCGCACAGAATGTGGCCGGCGCCAATATCTCTCTGGCTAACGACCCGTCGGTAACGTTGCCGAGAAGATACCGTTTGGGAATAGCCCACAGCGGCAAATCTTACACGCTTGCCGCCGACGTCGCCGCGACCTCCGATTCGAACGCCGTGCGCGGAATGTTCGGAGCCGAAAAAACATTCGCCTTCGGCGGAGCGTTTCGCGCAGGCGTCGGAATGGGCTCCGACGGATGGGCGAACCTCGCCGGCGGCATAGGATTTCGCGCCGACGCTTTGAGCTTCGACTACGGACTTGCCTGGCCGCTGTCCGGCATCAAGAATACGGCCGGCAGCCACCGCGTTTCGATCAATCTTAAATTCGGCCCGATTCTTCGT
>JASEHK010000158.1 GCA_030018875.1 Endomicrobiia bacterium
CAAACGGTCTTTGACGCTGACAGTTTTTATCCAGGTTGCCTCAGACACCTCACGAGCACCTCGTCGTGGCGCTTACGGAGTGTCTTCTTGTCGAGTTCTTTATCTTCTACATGGCGTAGCGGCATTATGTTGTCTTCGAGGCCGATGAAAAACACCGTGTCAAACTCAAGTCCTTTGGCCGAATGGAGCGTCATTACGTTGACGGCGTCTTCTTTGGATTTTACGGCGGACTGCTCGGTGGAGCGGGATTTTGTCTCGATATTTTCCAGAAAAAGCGATATTTTTTCGTGAAGCGGCAAGGTCGTCGAACCCGCGAATGTATTTTTTTCGAACTCTTCTGCCTCGGTGATTAAGTCCTTATAAATTTTGAGCGCAGCCGCTTCTTCGCGAGTGGGATCGCTCTTGCCGGCCAAGTCGGACATAAGACCGCTTCTCTCGATTACACCGCGCATTGCTTCGCCGAAAAGGCTCTCGCGCGAAATCTCCTCGACCAAAGCCCTGAAGCGTCCGAGATTCCGCGCGTCCACGGTGTCGGAACCAAGGCGTATCCTCATTTTCTCATAAGTTTCGTGGTCGGTTAAAATATTCACCGGCGACATATGGTGAGTGATTCTGGCGTAGGCCTCCTTATGAAGAGAAGCCGGCGGCAGAGTCAGCACCGTTTTAATGGATTTGTTGGCTTGCTCGAGAATCTCCTGCGGCGCCGCATGAGACGATGCGCCGGGCTCAAGCCCGACGGTAAGCGTCGAATAATATTTTATGATTTTGAGATATTCTTTGATGTTTCTTACTTCGGGGCGCGACCAGAAACGCGGGTCGTAGACGGCGTAAGGGATCTTTTCTTCGTCCATAAGCCGTTTTATCATTTTATTCTGGGAGTTCGTGCGATAAAGAACCGCGAAGTCCGAAAGTTTAAGTTCGGGATGCAGAGCGCGAAGACGATTTATCTCGAAGGCGACGAACTTCATTTCGTCGCGCTCGTCGCGGGCATGATAGACCGCTATCTTTTCCCCCCATTCCAGCTCGCCGGTGAACTTGTTTTTGAGAGGTTCTATGATTTTAAGAAGGTGCTTGGGCTTGACTTTTCTGAAAACCTCGTTGGCCGCGGATATTATGGTGGCCGTCGAGCGATAGTTCCTGACGAGTTTTACGCGGGTGGAATTGGGGTAGTCCTTCTCGAAAAACAATATGTTTCTGACGTCGGCGCCGCGCCATCCGTATATTGACTGATCGTCGTCGCCAACGCAAAAGAACTCCGGGCGCGCGCCGACGAGAAGTTTGCACATCGTGTACTGCGCGTAGTTGGTGTCCTGATACTCGTCCACCATCATATAACGGAAACGCTCCCGGTAATGTTCGAGAACGTCCGGATATTCGCGGAAAAGCCGGACGACGTATATGAGCATGTCGTTGAAATCTATCGAGCGGCGCTGAGCGAGTAGGCGCTGGTAGCGCTCGTAAACCTGAACGAACTTTTTCTCCTTGCGCGTGGCCCGTTCCTTAAACGTCTCGACGGTGAGGAGTTCGTTTTTGACGTGCTCTATCTTAGCGACGACGTCGTCGAAATCCACCTTTTTTTTGCCCGCGAAAATCGTATCGAAGGCCTCCTTAATTATCTTGAAATTGTCGGCGACAACGTCGAAGGCGGGTCTTAAGCCCACAAGTTCGCAGTTCATCCGGCCCTTGACGTTTTCCTTGAGTATCTTCAACGCCACCGAGTGAAAAGTACCCATCCACATACGCGCTATGGCGGCGAGAATCACGCCTTTGTCCGCGCCGGGCAAAACATCCGTATATATTTCGTCAATGAAGCGGCGCACGCGCGAGCGCATTTCTTCGGCGGCCTTTACCGTAAAGGTCAGCGCCATAATTTGGGTCGGAGGAACGCCTTGGAGTATAAGATAAATGATTCTGTAAACCAGAGATGTGGTTTTGCCGGAACCCGCGCAAGCCAGAATCAGAAGAGGGCCGCCGGACTTATGTTCGTGGAATACGGTTTCGAGTTGTTCAGGATTGAGGCGCGAGGCTATCCTAAGCACGGCGGGAAGCAACTCGGAGTTCTTGAAGCGCCCGACCTCGCGGTAGAATATCATGCGCTGATGCGGGCTTAATATCTCTGATATGCTCGAGACGAGATTGGCGTGTTCGGGGTCGGCAATCTCGGGCGGCTCGGGAGGCAACGCGACGGATTGGATTTGGGAGAGGGGCTTGACTATGGACATTTCATTATTTCAAAAACTATCCGATGACGCCGAAAATATCATTCCGAATCGGAATCGTTAATATTCTTTAAGCGACTCTTCGCATTCGCTCCGGGCGACGCTTTGCGTCAAATTTTTTCCGGACAAGATTTGAACTCGCAGGTGTTGCACTTGACGGCGTCGTTGTGGCTTCTGTGAATTTCGAGATTTTCGTCGGCGGAAAGCGCTCTTTTCGTCTCGGCCAAGGCCACGGCTTCTTTCATGACGCGGTCTTTGAAAGCGGGGTCGTTGGCGATGGAATCTTCCGATTCGTCTTCAAGATACTTGATGACTCCGGCCGACGGCTTTACGCCGAACTCATTCTCCACAAGCAGAAAATAAGCGGCCAATTGAACTTGATAATTGAAAAATATGGAGCGCTTTTTTAATCCGGATTTGTAATCTATTACGCGGACGTCGCCGGTGGCTTTATCTTTGACAACGAGGTCCGGGCGGCCGTAGAGCATCGTGTCGTCGGTGAGCCACATACTTAAAGCCCCGCCGCCCTCGGAAGAATCTTCGTAGAGGACTTCGTGGTCTTTCGTGGTGAAAAACTTGTCATGCTGGACCTCGACGCTTTTTACTTTGCGTTTCCGGTACGAAAAAAAAACGTCGGCAGCGACCGCCGCGACGACAAGAACGGCGGCGGCGACGGCATAGAGTATGTAATTATTCATTTCGAGCCGGCCGGCTTTTCCGACGGGGGCGACGGATGAGCGGACGTCCCTTGTCGCTCGGCCTTATACCGCGCCTGTCGCCGTTTGTAATCGAACAGCCATTTCTTGCGGCAGACCATCCAGACACCGAGTTCCGTCGGAGTGATTTTTTCTATCTTTTTTTCGTCCATAAAATGTGAAAACAAGATGTAAGAGGTAAGAAGCAAGAGGCGAGAAGTAAGATAAAGGCAAAAACATGAAATATAAAAGAGTTTTAAATCCTTTACTACTTACGATTCACGCTTCACGTTTTTTCTTGCCTCTAACTTCTTGCCTCTTGCTTCTTACTTCTTCAGCACGTGGGCGACGGAAATAGTTTCTCCGTCGGATTTTATCGTTACGGCGCCGACGCGGTCGGTCCTCCACGCGTTTGCGCCGACGGATTTGAGCTTTTCCTCGGAGCGCGCCAGATCGGAGTCGTAGAAATAGTCCTGCGTGCGGACGGCCTTGGACGCGTAGCCGTACTGGATGACGGCATGTTTGGGGGCCGTCACATCAAGAAACTCGTCGGTAAGCGCTGCGGGATTTCCCTGCCGCGGGACCAGAACGACGTCGCTTAAGAGTTTTTCGCGGCCGAGGTCGGCGAGTTCCCACTGGGCGAACCGGCTGGATTGCGGGGCGAGAAGAAACGCGTTTTTTCCGTAAGTGAGCTTGAGCACGGTCGCGGCGCCCTCCGCCGTCGAAGAGCCGGGGGCCGCGATAATCTCGGCGCGGAAGTTTTTCCCTCCTATATTCTTCTCGTAAATAACCTCGCCGGATTTGGCATCGGCGTGCGGGATCTTCTTTAGGTTTATTATCTTGACGAGTTCGTACCACGAAAGATAAAGAGAAGTTGCCTCGGGCGCGCGCGGGTCGCCCATAAGTTTCCAGTCGCCGAGCGCGGACAAAAACTCATGATAGCTCGCGC
>JASEHK010000159.1 GCA_030018875.1 Endomicrobiia bacterium
CCAAAATAATAATATCGGGAGCCGGCGGCCAAGGCGTCCTTTTCGCGGGAGTTCTTTTGGCGCAGGGGGCCATGGAGGCCGGCAAGCACACGACTTTTTTTCCGTCGTACGGGGCCGAAATCAGGGGCGGCGCGGCTATGTCGAGCGTGATAATATCCGACGAGCCGATAGGGTCGCCCGTCGTGGAAAAGCCCGACGGCCTGCTCGTCTTAAACGAGGTTTCTTTTGTAAAATACGCCCCGCGGGCTCTTGGCGGTTCCATCGTCATCGTCAACACTTCCGTCATAAAATCAGATATACCCGCCGACTTCGCCCGCATACCGGCCTCCAATCTGGCCATAGAAAAACTCGGCAATGTCAAAACTGCGAATGTCGTTATGATAGGGTATTACCTGAAACTTTCGGGCATTCTGTCCATATCGGACCTCAAAAAGGCCTGCGATACCGTCTCAAAAAACGCCGCCTCCGCCGGACTCAACAAAAATGCTCTTGAAATAGGGTATAATTATAAGTAGGAGTTAATTAAAAAATCCCGGCTCCAGTCATTCCCGCCCCCACTTTTGTGAGGGTAAACTCCGGCGGAAATCCAGTTTTTTTCATCGTGCGTATGGATTCCCGATAATCCCGTCCCGCCGTGGCGGGAGACGGGAATGACAAATAGAGAAAAGAAGTTTTTTTCAATAAACTTAAAGTGAGAGAAAATATTATGAAAATACGCCCGGCCAAAGTCAGAGATGTTAAAGCGATGCAGGCCGCCATCAAACATTTCGCCGACAAAAGAGAGATGCTGCCTCGCTCGCTGAACGACCTCTACGAAAATCTTTTCGAATTCTTTGTGGCTGAGGATGCCGACGGGAAGTTTGCCGGCTGCGCGGCGATACACGTATCATGGGAAGATCTCGCCGAGGTTAAGGGACTGGCCGTCACTCCGGAATATCAGGGTAAGGGTGTAGGCAAAAAACTGGTGGATGCGTGCGAGACCAAGGCCGTCGGGGCAGGCATCAAAAAGATATTTGCCCTTACGTTTAAGCCCGGTTTTTTTGAAAAGATCGGGTATAAAAAAATCGATCGCGACTCGCTTCCGCATAAGGTTTGGGGCGAATGCGTCAAATGTCCGATGTTTCCCGACTGCGGCGAAGTCGCGGTATTGAAACCGATAGATGTAAGTTCACATTCAAAAAACGGTATAACCGTTCCAATCTCATAAAACGAGGAGGAAACAATCTATGGAAACAGTAAAACAAGAAGTCGGCAACCTTCTTACTCGCTTATCAGACGATTGCTCGTTGGATGACGTCCAGCGCCATCTTTATGTTCTTCAAAAGATTGAACATGGGCTTAAGGACGAGGGTAGAGTGTACACGCAAGAAGAGGTTGAGAAGCGGGTGAAAAAAATATGAGCGCAAAATCCGCGATATCTTTCCTGAAAAAAGCCATCAAACTCGAGTATAACGATGTTTTTTTGTATCACAAGGAAAAACAAAACGCCGCGTTAAGCGATAAAGTCAGAGGAGTATTCGAGGCTTTCGGCAACCAGGAGATAACTCATCTTGATTTGTTTTCGATTGAATTGAAGAAGTTGGCCGACGAGCCGACCATAGAACTCGCGCCTCCGTCGGGCGCGAAGTCGTTGAGGGAGATATTGTTTTATCACAAAGCGAGCGAAGAAAATACGATAGCGTTTTACGAGGCCTTCGCCGAAGTTTTCGATGACGAGGACTTCAAGAAAAAACTCTTGAAGGTCATCTCCGACGAAAAAACCCACCTGCACATACTCGAAAAGCTTATAAAGGAAATAAGGTAGAAAAACGCCTCACGCTGTGTTTGATGAGGGATATATGTCGGGGGATAAAATAAAAAAAACGGCCATTCGGCCGTTTTTTATTTGTCGAACAGTTTTTAAAGGCGCCGGTTTAATAACGAAGCGCAACACTTGAGGGTTTTTGAGAATATCACCCTGATGACCCGCAGGGTCAAAACTTCTGGGCGGGGTCGAGTTTTACGCCGGGGCTCATCGTCGAGGCTATCGTCGCGCTCTTTATGTAAACGCCTTTTGCGGTGGACGGCTTCGCGCGCGCGATGGCGTCCATCAAAACCCTGATGTTTTCCACGAGCTTCGTGTCGTCGAAAGATATCTTGCCTACGGCGGCGTGGACTATGCCGTAAGAGTCATTTTTGTATTCCACCCGCCCGGCTTTGAGTTCCTTGACGGTCTTGGCGATATCGAATGTTACGGTGCCGGTCTTGGGGTTCGGCATAAGCCCTTTGGGTCCGAGGGTCTTGCCGACTTTCGCCAGGTCTTTCATCGCGTCGGGTGTCGCGACCAGCACGTCGAAGTCCATCCAGCCCTTGGCGATTTTTTCTATGAGTTCGTCCGAACCCGCCGTGTTGGCTCCCGCCATCTCGGCTTCCTTGACTTTTTCGCCTTTTGCCACGACGGCGACCTTGCGGGTCTTGCCTATGCCGTGCGGCATCGCGACGGCGCCTCTTATAATCTGGTCGCTTTGCTTGGGGTCTATGCCGAGGCGAATGTGCGCCTCGACAGTTTCGTCGAATTTGGCTTTCGGGAACTTCTTTAAGAGCGCCACTGCCTCGTCGAGTTTGTAAAGTTTGGGACTCGAAAGTTTCGCGGCTTCATTCATTCTCTTCGACATATTATCTCCTGTGTGGTTCCATCGGCCGCAATTTTACGGCCTCCCACCTCATTTTCAAAATACTTATCCTTCTACGTCCACGCCCATTGAGCGCGCGGTGCCGGCCACCATTTGCTTGGCGGCGGCGATATCACGGGCGTTTAAATCGGGCATTTTCTTTTTGGCTATTTCTTCGACCTGTTTTGCCGTGAGCTTACCGACTTTATCTTTGTTCGGCACGCCCGAGGCCTTCGCCAGACCCACGGCTTTTTTGATGAGGGCCGCCACAGGCGGCATCTTCAATACAAAGGTAAAAGAGCGGTCTTCAAAAACGGTTATTATTACGGGTATCGTCATTCCCGCTTCCATCGCCTTGGTTTTTTCGTTGAACTGTTTGCAAAAATCCATGATGTTGACGCCGTGCTGTCCCAGCGCCGGCCCGACGGGAGGAGCGGGATTCGCGGCTCCCGCGGGAATTTGAAGTTTGATTTGTGTTTTTACTTTCTTTATTTTGGCTGCCATATTGTGGTCTCCGGTTTTTTATAAAGTGAGTTTACTGAAAACTCCCGACTTTTGTCCGTCATTCCCGCGTAAGCGGGAATCCAGAGATAAAAACTGGATTCCGCGTCAGGCACGGAATGACACGATTACATTTTTTCGACTTGGGTGAAATCAAGCTCCACGGGCGTAGGGCGCCCGAAAATCGTGACCATCAGTTTCAGCCGGGCCTTGTCCGGATAAATGTCCTGGACTATTCCCATTAGAAGTTTGAACGGCCCGTCTATTATGCGCAGGGTTTCGTCTTTTTCGAAGGTCACGACGGGTCTCGGCCTCAAATTGGGAGCCGCGAGAATCTCTTTTATAGCCGCGACTTCCTCTTCCTTGAGGGGGATGGGCTTTTTGCGGTCGCTTAAAAAACTTTTGACGCCCGAGATTTTACGCACTGCCCAGTAAGTGTCTTCGTCAAGATCCATCTTCACCATCACATAACCCGGAAAGAACTTGCGTTTGTTGACGGTTTTTTTGTTTTTGCTTATTTTTATGATGTCTTCCGTCGGAACTATGACCTCGATGATTTTCTCGGCGTAGTCGGGATTGCGCATAAGGCGCTCAAGTTCCGATTTGGCCTTGTCTTCAAAGTTGGTTTGCGTCTGTACTACGTACCAGTTTTGCGTCATGGTTTCTCCAAATTAATACAAACGCATTAAGTATTTTGTAGTTGCTGA
>JASEHK010000015.1 GCA_030018875.1 Endomicrobiia bacterium
CTTTCGGAGCGGTTTTATAAAGTCGCTGATAAATCAGCAACTACAAAATACTTATTGCGTTTGTTTTAGTAATGCGCGGGGTTTATACATCTTCATATTCGTCGAGATAATCTCGCGAGCGAAACTTCGCCCCGAGACGCTCGGCGATTTTTTTTATCGCGGCTATGTCGGCGCCGGGCAATTTCACGGACGTAACGGTAACATCAAAACCCAATGAAACCGCGCGCGATATAAAATCAAGAACTTCCCCGAAAGCCCCGACTCCCGAGGTCGGACGGTTCACTCTTACATACTCTTCGGGCGTGGCCGCGTTGAGACTTACGCAAATCGCGTCTATAACTCCGACGAGAGGCGCGAGCGCGTCTTGTCCCGCCCGAAGATTGAGCAGTCCGGTTGTATTGACCCGCACGAACCGTCCGGTTTTCTTGAGTTCGGCGGCGACACTTCCCATAACATCCGCCCTCATAAACGGTTCGCCGTAACCGCAGAAAACCACTTTAATTTGGCTTCCCGACGACAAATCGAACTTTTTTATCTCGGAGAGAACCTGCGCCGCCGACGGCTCGGTTTTAAGTTTGAGGTCGTGTCCGCGGAAGCGCCATTCCCATTTGTTTTTTATGCAGTAAACGCAGCCGCACGGGCAACGATTGGTGAGATTTACATAAAGCGCGCCGTGATAGGGATAAACGATGCTCATGTGTTTTACCGTTTGGGTTACGTATAAATAAATATCTGCCATAATGTCATTCCGTGCTTGACACGGAATCCAGTTTTTCCTCTGGATTCCTGCTTTCGCAGGAATGACAACAACAAATATTATGCCGGGGGCTACTCCGGAATACCGAACAATCTTAAGGCATTGGACAATGTCGCGGCCGAGGCGGCGTCGTAAGATATGTTCTTAATCCGCGCTATTTCCTTGGCCACGTAACGGACATTGGCCGGCTCGTTTCTTTTTGTGCGCAAGGGAATGGGTGAGAGATACGGCGAATCGGTCTCGGTGAGCAGCATATCAAGAGGCGCCCGCGATACGGCGTCCCTTAATATTTCCGACTTAGGATACGTCACCGGACCGTCTATGCCGAGCAAAAAACCCAGCTCCATAAATTTTTCGGCGTCGGCCCAAGTCCCTGAGAAACAATGAACCACACCCCGCCACTTACGCGCTACCGCCCGAAGCATCGGGATACAGTCATCGTAGGCCTCGCGGCAATGGACTACGAGCGGAAGGCCCGTCTCAAGAGCGATATCCATCTGCCGCGCGAAGATTTTTTTCTGAGCGTCGGGCGGCGAGTTCTTGTAATGGTAATCCAAACCCGCTTCTCCGACGGCGACACACCTATCGCCCTTAAGCGCCGCGACTAAATCCGCGAAGTCTCCGTCGCCGGATAAACGAGTGAACCGAGCGGCATCGTGCGGGTGAATGCCGAGCGTGTAATAAAGATTCGGGTGCGTCGCAGAAAGCGCCGCCGCGGCGCGCCACTCTTTGGGATTTAGCGCCGACTCGATTATAAAAAGACCGGCGCGCGCGGCGTCTTCTATGATTTTAACTCGGTCGCCGTCGTAAGCGGCGTCGAGCAAATGAGCGTGGGTGTCGAATATCTCGGGCGGCGTCATTCGAGTATTATGTTGTATTCACCCGGGGGAATGGCCGCATCTTTGTGAATCAAGGCCGCGACGGGCAGTTTGTCCTTGTTTTCGATGAAATACTCGGCCACCTCCGGATTGAGTCGTATTTTGACTTTGACGTCCTCGGGCATTATCCGGCGCCGCGTCAAAAGTTCTTCTATCTCGGAAACGACTTTTATGAACACGGTCTGACGCGAAGGCACCATTCCCGAGCCGCCGCAGACACCGCAGACCTCGCCCATAAACGAGCGCAGCGACGAAGATTTGCGGGAACGGCTCAGTTCTATGAGACCGAGGTTCGTCACGGGAAATATCTTTATTTTTGCCCTGTCGGTTTTCATGGCGTCGCGCAAAGCGTCAACGACCTTGCGCTGATTCTGACGATTTTTCATATCTATAAAATCTATGACGATTATGCCGCCTATATTTCTAAGACGCAACTGTTTGGCTACCTCGTGGGCAGCCTCGATGTTGGTTCGGGTCACCGTGTCTTCGAGGCTGGAGCCCAAAAACTTGCCGGAGTTGACGTCTATTGCGCACAGGGACTCGGCCTCCTGGATTATTATGTAGCCCCCCGACGGGAGTTTGACCTTCGCCTGAAGAAGCCCTTCGAGTTCTTTCTCGACGTCGAATGCCGCGAATATCGGAGTGCGGTTTTTATAAATTTTTATTCTTCCGGCGAGGTCGGGAGATATGTCCTCGACATATTCGAGCGCCTGCCGGTGGACATCTTCGGAATCCGTCAGAAGCACCTCAACATCGTCGGTAAAGTAGTCCCTTATGACCTGTTCGACGGCGTCGAGGTCGCCGTAGACCATCTTGGGCGCCTTGGCCTGCTCGTACTTATTTTTTATGACATTCCATAGTTTGTCGAGATACTTTATCTCTGATGCAATCTCGTCGCCGGATGAGTCCTCGGCTTCGGTGCGCGCTATTGCGCCGTATCCGAGTTTTTTCGAGGCGAGCGCCTTCGATATCGCGTCTTTTAGTTTGGCGCGGATGGGCTTGTCCTCTATATTTTTCGAGACGCCGATTTTGTCGGAAAAAGGCATCAGCACGCACAAGCGGCCCGTAAGCGATATATCCATCGTTATTTTCGGGCCCTTTGTGCCGATGGCGTCCTTGGTTACCTGAACGAGAATATCCGCGCCCGGTTTGAGGACGCTCTGTATCTTCTTGGTTTGTGGCACGACATCGTCAACCTGAAGATAGGCGTTGCGGCCTATGCCTATGTTGATGAAGGCGCTGTTGAGTCCCGGAATAACGTTGGCGACGCGGCCTTTGTAGATATTGCCGACGATGTTCTGCCGGTTAGGTCGGTCAACGAAGTAGTCACAAAGCCTCGACTTGGAAGAATCCGCGAGCGCTACGATGGCTACTCTGGTTTCAAGCGGTGTGGACGAGATGAGTATTTCTTTTTTCATATTTTTTTACGCCTGTCCCCGCGGGACACGGCGTTCCTTTTAAATTTCGATTATTGAGCCGTCCCTTTTGACGGCGTAAAAACTCTCGCGCCTTACAAGAAGCGTCTCGCTCGGGACTCCGAAAATATGCGAGGCTATTTTCTCGGGCTTGAGATTTCCGGACGGCAAAATGTTCAGTGTCATTCGCAGAGCACTTTGTTTATGTAAATGATGTTGTCCGGAGAGCTCAATATCTCTGACGATTTTTTTAATGTCGCGCGGCTTTGATGCGACCTCGACGATGACCTCCGAGGAGTCGTTGAAGTTTTTCAGCGCCTCGTGGGCGAAGGCGGGAATCTCCTCGAAAAATACCGTGTATTGCGCGGCGCCGCAAAGCGCCTCCAAAGACGCGAATGCCGTGGGTATCTGGCGCACGGACAAAACGGAATATCCGTCGGGCAGACAGACTCCCAGCCGCTCGGCCGTTTCCTGAGGAGGCGCGTAGCCCAAAAACTCGGCTTCCATATACTCGGCGCGGCTCTCATGGCCCACGGCGACGGCCGGCCCGAAAGCTATCTTGGGCTGAGGATGGAACCCCGACGAATATTTGATACGCAGACGGGCGCGCCGCGCCGCGCGACGGAAAATCTCTATCTGGTCGTTGTGGGAAATGAAGCGCGCGAGTCCGCGACGCTCAAGGCGTATCCTGAACCGCACGGGATTTAGCGCGGGCGCAGGAACGAAAGCGCCCGGAATCGGCCGGATTTCCGGGGCGGCCGACGGCAATACTTGAGACATATCGGAGCGCCAAGCCGTCGCCGGCGCAAAAACAGCAGATATGTGCGCCCACGGCAAAGCCGTCGCAGGTCCGATACGGCCCGAATACTCCGTCGGATTGATGCCCTCGTCGGCAAAGGCCTTCATCCATAAATCGAACCTGAAATGCTCTCTCCATTGGTCGAACTTCGCCCCCAAAGCGTAAGCGCGCGCGATGACCTTGGACATTCTTCGGTCGCCGCGGGCGAGCAGCGACTCGGTAAAACTCGCCTCGATATCGTGACTCTTGAACGCCCCGCCCAAAAGCCCGCGCAGTTTGTCCTTTTTGCGGGAAAGTTCTGCGATACCGTCGAACTTTTCTCTTTCGAAAGCGGTTAGAGCCTTCGGCACGAAAGGCGACATCGAAACTTTTACTCCTATGCCGCGCAGCTCGGAGCG
This sequence comes from Endomicrobiia bacterium, assembly GCA_030018875.1. Lineage (GTDB taxonomy): Bacteria > Elusimicrobiota > Endomicrobiia > PHAN01 > PHAN01 > PHAN01. The sequence continues at coordinate 4,248 of JASEHK010000015.1, forward strand.
GATGCGCTTCACAAGAGCGGCAACGCCTTCTATATCCTCGTCGGTCTCGCCGGGCAAGCCGTACATAAAGTAGAGTTTAATCTGCTTCCAACCGGAATCATACGCCGCGCGCGCCGCTGAAACTATCGCGTCGTCCGAGAGACGCTTTCCTATCGAAGCTCTTAACCGCTCCGTGCCCGCCTCAGGCGCCAGCGTTACCGACGGGCGTGACGCGGATTTCGCCAAAGCCGAGGCGACTTCGCGGTCGAACTTATCGCAATGCAAAGAAGGCAGCGCCACCGTCAAAGGATAAAAAGAGTTCGACTTGATTGTCTCCTCTATAAGCCCGGCGATGCCGCGATAATCTCCGCTTGAAAGCGACGCGAAAGAAACCTCGTCGTAGCCGGTGTTTTTCAGACCCCGCTTGACGGCCTCAAGAATTACCGCGGGTTCGCGCACTCTCAACGGACGGTAATAGACGGCGGCCTGACAGAATGAGCAGTTATGCGGACAGCCGCGCGCTATCTCGACGGACAACCTCGAGTGGACGCTTGAGGCCGACGGCACGACGGGCGTTGCCGCCGGCGGACGAGAGGCGATGTCAAACACTCTTCTGACGACGGTATCTTCGACCGCGTCGGATAACTTGTGAAGTCCGGTAAAAATTCCTCCTTCACCGTCGAAGCGAGGCTCGTATAAAGACGGCACATAGACCCCGTCAACACCAGCGAGCGATTCAAGAAGCTCTCTCTTGGACGCGCGCGACGACTTGGCCGCCGCGATTCGCTCCATAATTTCCACGATGGCTTCTTCGCCGTCGCCAATGACGAATGCGTCGAAGAAATCGGCGAAAGGCTCGGGATTCATCGTAAGCGGTCCGCCGCCCAAAATCACCGGAAACACATCCGCGCGCCGGGAAGCGAAAATCCCGATGCCCGCCGACTCAAGCATATAGAGCAAGTTCGTTGCGCAAAGTTCGTGCTGAAGCGTAAAGCCCACTGCGTCGAACTCCCGCAAGGGAGTCTTCGTTTCAAGCGAAAATAATTTTTCACCGCGGGAGGCGAGAGCCTCGGCCATATCGGCATCCGGCGCGAAGCATCTCTGAGCGGCGAAACGCGGGTCTTCGTTGACGACGGAATAAAGAATCTCTATCCCCGACGACGATGTGCCTATCTCGTATAAATCCGGATAACAAAGGCATATCGTGGCCGACGGATTTTTGTTTTCCGGACCCGAAGAGGAAACCCTGAGACGGGCGGACGAGTCCGACGAATAAGAATTCCACTCGCCGCCTATGTAGCGCGAAGGGCGCCTGACCGAGGAGAGAATTTTTTCTTGGTCTTTCATAAATTAGTAAGTGAACCTGCGGGCGTAAATGCTCTCAAGAATGCCGACGGCCATCCACGACGAAACTATGGATGAACCTCCATAACTTACAAACGGAAGCGGCAAGCCGGTCACAGGCGCAAGCCCCAAAGCCATTGCTATGTTCGTCACGCAATAGAAGATAAACATCACGCCGATTCCGGCGGCCATTAAAGAGCCGGTGCGGTCCCGCGCGTCGCGGACTACGGCGAGTATCCTCCATATAAAAAGAAAATATATCCCCAGAAATACCGCGCTTCCGACGAAGCCCGTCTCTTCGCCTATGACCGAAAAAATGAAGTCGGTGTGCTGTTCGGGCAGAAATCCCAGCCCCGACTGCGAGCCCGCGAAGATACCTTTGCCGAAGAAGCGGCCCGAGCCGACCGCGATTTGGGATTGTATTATGTTGTACCCCGAACCGAGCGGATCTATGTTGGGATCGACGAAAACAATCAGCCTGCGACGCTGGTATTCTCTCAAAGATCTGGACACGACGAAAGAAGAGAAAGTTCCGGCGAAAAGAACTATCACCAACGACGCCGCGAATATAAACGGCATCCTGAAGCGCAGGTTGTGTATTATCCACCATAAAAAAAATATTATCGCCGCTGCCGCGCCGAGAGCCATAAGCGCGGTGTTGATGTCGTAACTTGCGCTATAAATGAATCCGCCGACGACGGTTTTTATTGCCTCCGGATGCTTTATTTTTACGTAGGTCGCGGCCAGAGGTATCCCGACCGCTATCAATCCGAACAGAACCGTGTAGGCGATGTGAATCACATTTGCGCCGGCAAAATAAATCATGAAGATGAATACCGGGAAATAAACGATGGCCGAGGAAAAATCCGGCTGGAGCAGTATCAGCGCCACGTGAAGCGCAAGAGCCGCCGCCGGCATGGCCAGCCGCCCCAGACGGAAGATGCTCTTCCAATTCGCCGACAGATATGCCGCCAAAGTGGTGATAAAGAAAATCTTGGCCGCCTCCACCGGCTGAAAATTAAATAGTCCGAGATTGAACCAGCCTCTCGTGCCTCTTATTTGTGAGCCGAAAATAAGCACCGCCACGAGCATCAGCGTGCTGAAAATATAGAAATGCGGGGCGAAATCAGAGAGCGTCCGGTAATTCAGCCATATCATCAAAGCGCACAAAATAAGTCCTATAATCGTCGCAAATAACTGCCTGCCCACGAATGTCGCGGGAGCGCCGGTGCGCATGGTCGCGGAATATATCATTATCAGCCCGAAAATGCTCAATAACGCGGCGGAGGCTAATAGAACCCAATCTATGTTGGATACGACGGAATCAAATCTTCTTTCGTCTGATTTCATTATTATTATTTAGTCGCCATATTCGGCCGCCGAAGCGGGAGGTTGCGCGGCAGGGGAACCTAAGTCGAAATATTTTTCAAGTATCTGACGGGCTATAGGCGCGGCGACGGCGCCGCCGGAGCCGCCGTTTTCGACGAGGACGCTGAGAGCTATTTCCGGCGTCCCTGAGTTTTCGGCGCGGCCCGCATAACACACGAACCACGCGTGGTCGTTGCCGTGCGGGTTCTGGGCGGTTCCGGTCTTTCCTGCCACGCGAATCCCGTCTATACGACAGGCGCGGCCGGTGCCCTCGGCCACTACGCCGACAAGAGCGGCGCCTAACCGGTCACAAACATCCGGCGGCAAGGCGATATCGGATACTTTCAACGGCGCGTTCAATACTATTTCCTCGCCGGAACGTCCAAATGCCGATTCGACTATAATGGGTTTCATCACCCTGCCGCGAGCGGCGACGGCTGCGGCGAACTGAGCCATCTGCATGGGGGTAACAATTATCGCGCCCTGACCGATGGCCACATTTATACTTTCCCCTCCGCCATATGCGGGCAATTTGGCCGGCATCGAACCAGAACGCTCGTGCGGAAAATCCACTTGCGTAATCTTGCCGAGATTCAACGACTTCGCGGTCTTCAAAATCTCGTCTCCGCCGAGACGAATGCCCATATTGTAAAAATAAATGTTGCAAGAATTAACGAGAGCCCCGTTGAGGTCGAGACGGCCGTGGCCTTCTTTTTTCCAGCAACGGAATGTTCTTGAGCCGTAATTGAACTTACCCGAACAAAAATACGTCGTCTCGGGAGGAACTTTTTTCTGAAGAGCCGTAATGAAAGTAACTATCTTGAAAACCGACCCGGGAGGATATAGCCCCGATATCGCGCGGTTCAAGAGCGGCTTGGCGGGATTGGCCAGGACGTCCCTCCAAAATTTTCCGGCGCTCTCAAACGGCGAAAATGCTCCGGAAGAACTATACCCCGGAACGGAAACGAAAAGCCGCACCTTGCCCGTCAACGGCTCAATCGCCACCGCCGCGCCGGGGCGCCCCGTGCGCTTGATGGCCTCGTAGGCCGCGCGCTGAAGTTCTCCGTCAATAAAAAGTTTTAAGTTGTACCCTTTGCGCGGGGAGATGTAGTTTAAGAAACGCCGCTGTTTTCCGGTAACGTCAACCTCTATCTGCCAGCCGCCATCGTCTCCGCGAAGATACCTGTCGTAAAGAGATTCCATACCGACCCGGCCTACTATGTCGCCGCGGCGATATCCCAGATGCGCGTTCCTTTCGAGAAAGGCCGTATCGGATTCTCCGATGTATCCCACGAGATGGGAGTTGATGTCTTCGTCGGAATATATCCTCTTTGAAATTCCGGTTACGGAAACGCCCGTCAAAGAGTCCTGCTCTTCCTTGATGGCAAAAAGCTGGCTTCTGGTAACCGACGGCGCTATTTCGGCAAGGCGCCCGCTGCGAACCGACCCGAGCACGGCGGCCGCGATTTTGGAGCGCGGGATGAGCAGTATTGATGAGATTTTTTCTATTGTTCCGTCCAAAGAACTTTTGGTCTGCTCGAACGGATAAAAAACCACCCCGTACTCGGTGCGACTGCCGGCCAGGCGCCGCTTCATCGCATCGAGAACATCTCCGCGCGCCGCTTTTTCGGTAAGAATATATAACCTGTTTCGCTCGGAGCGATCATAATAGTGCGCGCCCCTTATAATCTGAAAGAAAAAAAGACTCGCGGCGATCATCGCCGAAATTGCGAAGAAGCCATAAGACGCCGCCTCGATTCTTTCGATAAAATCCTGATAAAATATACGGGGGTCTTTCTGCCACATATAATTTTATCCGTGCCCGGGTCCGGCTTTACCGTGCCGCCTGGGCGCCAAACGAACCGCCAGAGCGGCGGCGGCAAAAATGAACGGCGACGAGGCGACATTATAAATCGCCGTAAGCGCGATCGAGCGAAACGACGGAGAATATCGCATTCCGAACGTCTCTGCGGCGAGCCACAGAGCGGCCCTGACGAATACAGTCGCCGACAACGTCACGAGGATGCGGTTCTGGGCGGAGTTGACGTAAAACTTCCCGCTCAATATCCCGCACAAATATCCCACGGTCGTATAAATAAGACACTGCGAGCCCGGCAAAAAAACCGAAACGAAGTCCGCGAAAATCCCGCTCACAAATCCGAAGGCAGCGCCGAAACGAGGCCCTTCGCCCAGAGAGGCGGCCGCCAAAAATATCAAAAAGAACTCGGGAGACGCCCCCAGAAACTTCATATATATGGCAAAGAACCCGCTCAAGGCAATAAGCCCCGCGTAAGCCACCGCGTAAATGATAAACTTATTTTTCATATCCGCTCGTACGCAAGCTCCATCACTTTCTTACTATAATAACCATTTTTGAGGACGGCAACCTCGTAAACTCGGGCAGAACGCTTATGCGGCCTCTGTTATCCATCACCCTGCCGATAAGAATCCCCGGCGGGAATATCCTGCTCGTCGCTCCTACGACAACTTCGCTTCCTGGCGGCGCGCTCAAAAAAGAGGGATAATTCAGCGCAAGAGCGCGCTCGCTAATATGCTCGATGAGACCCTCGGCTCCGGAATCCGAAACCACGGCGGGAACAGCGAACAAAGGATTCGTCAAAAGCATGACTTCCGAGGTGGAGTCGAATACCTCCACCACCTTTCCGGCCAGCACAAATCTGCCGTTTTTAAGAACGATAGCCGCGGAGTTTTTTTTGACGCCCGCGTCGGCGCCCTTGCTTATAAGGCAAGACAACGACCATCCTGCGGGATCGCGCATAACCACTTCCGCCGCGATGAAAGCATATCCGGGGCGCGGCGCGAGAGCCGCGACCCGTCTCAAGAAATCGTTTTCAGCCGCAAGCGCGTCGTAGGCCGCGACTTTATTTTCATATTCCAGAATATTTTTTTTCAAGACCTCGTTTTCCCGTCGGGCGGCAAGAAGTTCTATGACCTCTTTAGGAAGATTGAGATTGTCAAGCGCAAAATTCCGGGCGCTCCACAGCGCGGGGCTATAGAGATGGAGGATGAGATTTCGCCAAGCCAAATAACGGGAAGTCGGCACTTTGATGTTGGTGAGGAGTATCAAAAAACCAAGGGAGGAGAAAAAAAGATAAACCAAAAAGGCGCGCGGAAAGCGCATCTAATACCTCGTTTGAGCGAGGAAAATCTCAAAAGAAATCTTTTAAGAAAATCCGACGCAAAACTCCGCTAAAACCCGCGAGGCGGCGTCTTACGACGGACGTCCCGTCAAAAAAGATTCTTTATATGATGGATTTCTTTGACCCGATGATTTTTTCGAGTTCTTCGAGATAACGTCCCGTGCCGCGGACCACGCAGGTCAGCGGGTCGTCGGCTATATGAACCGGCAACTCCGTCTCCTGCGACAGAAGGTCGGCGAAGCCTCTTATCTGCGAGCCGCCGCCGGCGAGCCATATACCGCGCTCGACCAAATCGGCCGAAAGCTCCGCAGGCGTCTCCTCAAGTGTATCCTTGATGACTTCTATAATTAATTTCGTCGGCTCAAGCATGGCCTGACGGATTTCTTCTGAACTGACGACGACAGTTTTAGGCAGCCCTGAAACCTGGTCGCGCCCCCTGACCTCCATGCGCGTTTCCTCAGGTAACGGAAAGACCGAGCCGATTTTGACTTTGACGTCTTCGGCGCTGTTGTCGCCGATAATAAGATTATATTTTTTCCTGAAATACTGGACTATCGCCTCATCCATTTCGTCGCCGGCTATCTCCAAAGATTTAGATACTACCATCCCGCCCAAAGAAATTACGGCGACCTCGGTCGTTCCGCCACCGATATCCACTATCATATTGCCGATAGATTCGTTTATGGGAAGCCCCGCTCCGATTGCCGCGGCCATTGGCTCTTCTATAAGATAAACCTCTCTGGCCCCTGCCTGCTCCGCCGACTCCCTTACAGCCCTTCTCTCAACCTCGGTGATGCCGGAAGGTATTCCTATCACGATGCGCGGATGCAGAAGAGAGCGGCGATTGTGGACTCTTTTGATGAAATACCTTATCATCTGCTCGGTGATTTCAAAATCGGCTATCACGCCGTTTCTCAAAGGCCTCACTGCCACTATATTGGCCGGCGTCTTCCCTATCATGCGCTTGGCTTCGGTGCCGATGGCAACGACACGTTTTGTTTCTTTTTCAATGGCGACGACAGAGGGTTCACGGAGGACTATTCCCTGCCCCTCGACGTAAACGAGCACGGAAGACGTGCCGAGGTCTATCCCCATATCATTCGAGAAAAGAGAAAATAAAAAGTTGAACATGGTTTATCAGAGAAGGGCGATTACGGCCATAGCGGCGTTGTCTGACTTCCTGTAACCGGCCTTATACACGGCTATGCGTCCGCAAAGTTTTTTTTCGTATCGAGGCACAAGCACGTCGAATATCTTCTTGCCGACGACGACGTCTTTGATGTCGGCGAAGACGCGACGGCGCGCGTTCAAGTCGCCCGGACCAGCCGAGGTCAACAATCTCTCGGCAAAGATGGAGAGCTCTTTGGCCTTGGGATAGGTCGTGGTGATTTTTTCGTGCAAAAAAAGAGACGTCGCAAGGTTTCTCAAAAGAGCTCTTCGATGAGAGGATGCGCGCGAAAGTTTTCTTCTATTCAAACTTTTAATCATTTAGTGTCTCCGTCTCATAAATATCAGCGGCTCCGCTGATTTTGTCATTTCCAAATGTTGCCGTAGATTATTCCTGGGCGAGCGCCAAATCAAGTTCGGAGAGTTTTTTCTTTATCTCTTCAAGCGAACCCTTGCCCATGTTTTCCAGGTTCAACAACTCCGACTCGCTCATAGCGATAAGAGCTTTAATCTTTTTGATTCCGTTTTTTTCAAGACAATTGGCGGGACGCTTGCTCAACACAAGTATGTCTATCGGCTGTTCGACGAGTTCCTTTCTTTTTTCGTCCACGATATCTTCGACCTCGTCGGCGCCGCCGCTGACGACCTCCGAACGGACATCCGCCTCCGGCTCCTCGCCGATGAAAACGCTTAGGACTTCTTTTAATAACTTGGCGGAATACGCCACGCCGTCGGCCGGCTCGATAGTCCCATCTGTCCAAACGTCGAGGATTATTTTTTCGTAGTCGGTGAACTGCTCGACGCGCGTGTTCTGTATCTCGTAATTCACCTTTATTATGGGCGAAAAGAGAGAATCTATGAATATGGTGCCTGCGGGTTTTCCCGGGCGCTTATTTTCGTCGCTGATGGAATATCCGAAGCCTTTTGCCGTCTCTATCTCCATTGAAAGCGACCCGCCGGGGTTCAGAGTGGCTATGACTTGTTTGGGATTGACTATCTCGACGTTGGGGTTTCCGGATATGTCGCCAGCAGTGACCTGTCCTTTCGATTTCACATCAAGTTTGAGCGTCTCAGGTCCGGCGGAAAACATTTTGATTCGGATCTTTTTAAGATTAAGAATAATTCCGATGACGTCCTCTTTGACTCCGGGTATCGTAGAATATTCGTGCTGGACCCCTTTAATGCGCACGCTCGTTACCGCGGCGCCCTCTATGGATGAGAGCAGCACCCTTCTTATGGCATTGCCCACGGTATGGCCGTAACCTTTCTCGAACGGCTCTATCGTGAACTTAGCGTAGGAAAGAGTGCGGGTTTTTTCGTCTACTGTCAGTTTTCTTAAAGGGGCAAGATCTATCGTCTTCATCGGAAACTATCCTCCATTTTATCGGGACACTATTTTTAGCGGCCCCTTCACTTCGTTCAGTGTGACAATATTGAAGTTTTTCAACATTATCATTTGGAATAAAGCTCGACTATGAACTGCTCGTTGATGCCGGCGTAGGGAGTCTGCTCTTTGAGCGGTTCGGCGACGACATTGCCGGTCTGGGAGTTTTTGTCGTAAGCGAGCCACACGGGAGGCGACACCTCGCCCTGAAAAGCCGGTATATTCTGGTTCTGGGACATTTTGCCGAATATCTTTATTTTATCTCCCACGGCGACGATGCGGCCGGGGACCTTCGTTCTTTTGTCGTTGAGATGGAAGTGTCCGTGCGTGATAAACTGCCGGGCCGCGCTTCTTGAAGGAGCCATACCCAAAAGATATACCACGCTGTCGAGGCGCATCGCCAAAAGTTTTATCAGATTAAGTCCCGATAGTCCCTTCATCGCGGAAGCCTTGACAAAATAATGATAGAACTGTGCTTCATTGAGGCTGGCTATGCGTTTGGCCTTTTGCTTTTCCCTGAGACGCACCGCGTACTCCGACTGTTTAATGCGCATGTTCGCGCCATGCTGTCCCGGTTTTTTGGACTTTTTATCTATCGGGCATTTCGTCGCGCACCGACGGCCTTTAAGCACCAATTTGGCGCCTTCCCGACGGCAAAGTTTGCAGACCGAACCTAAATATCTTCCCATTTATTCTTTAGACCTCCGATTTTTTCAAGAGCTGAATGTTTAATGTGAGAGGTTATAAAGTGATAAAGTGATTAAGGTAACTGTAGCGGTGGGATTGCTATCCCACAAATTGTCACATACCCATGCGACCGCAACAAAATTGGCGAATAGCAATTCGCCCGCTACACCTTTTCACTCTTTCACCTTTTTACTTTTTCACCTTTTTCACCTTTTTCACGCTTTTTTCTTTCCACCTTTCACCTTCAACCTTCCGCTGCATTACACTCTTCTGGGTTTGGGGTTACGACAACCGTTGTGCGGTATGGGCGTGGAATCTTTTATGGATGAAATCATTATACCCGACGCCTGTAGAGCGCGTATCGCAGTCTCTCTTCCGGGGCCGGGGCCTCTTACCAAAACGGCGACTTGCCTCACACCTCTGTCCTTGGCCTTGCGAGCGGCGGTCGTCGCGGTCATCTGCGCGGCGAAGGGCGTGCCTTTTTTGGTGCCCTTGAACCCGTTGGCTCCGGCGGAGCTCCAGGATACGACATTGCCTTTCTCGTCGGTAATGGTTACCAGCGTATTGTTGAAGGACGCTTTGATGTAAGCCAGCCCGATACCCGAAACTACGGTTCTTTTTTTTATCTTTGGAAGTTTTTGCTCCGACATATTATCTCCTGTCATTCAGAGGTTACATGGTGAAAAAGGTGAAAAAGTAAAAAAGTGAAAGAGTGAAAGAGTTGTTTTTGTCACCTTGTCACTTTATCACTTTATCACGAAAGCGCCTCGATGAGCTCTTCCGACGATACCGTCGCCGTGCCGAGCTTGCCCACGACTATCCCCGCGGCGTAGTTGGCAAGTTCTGCCGCGTCTATAAAATCGGCTCCGGCGGCCAGCGCCAGCGTGAATACCGCGATTACCGTATCTCCCGCTCCGGTCACATCGAAGATTTCTTTGGCGCGGGTCGGCATATCGCTGATGCGACCGGACTCGCCGAAAAGCGTCATCCCTTTTTCCCCGCGGGTTATTATCAGAGTGCGGCAACCAAGCTTTTTGACTATCGTCGCGCCGAGGGCGCGCACGCCTTTTTCGGTGTCGGGCAGTTTGGCCTTCATGCCGTAGGCGGCCTCGTAAAGGTTCGGGGTGAGGGAGGTCACATTTTTGTAATCGAGGAAATGTTCTATCTTGGGATCAACGGTAATCGGAATCTTACGCTCCGAACAATATGGTATTACGACATCGAGCATTTTACGGCTGATGACGCCCTTGCCATAGTCGGATATTATCACGGCGTCGGCCGAAGCCGCCGCGCTCTTGAAGCCTTTTATAAGCCCCGAAATGACGCCCTCGGACGGAACTCCTTTTATCTCCCTGTCGAATCGGACGACCTGCTGGTGGTGGGCTATCACGCGGGTCTTCATTATCGTCGGACGCGACGAGTCCGCCGTCATACGGCTTACGTCTATGCCGCGTTCGGTCAGAGTCGTCATAAGGCGCTTGCCGGCCTCGTCGTCGCCGACGGAGCCGAGTATGGCCGAGCGGCCGCCGACGGCTACTATGTTGGAGGCGACATTCGCCGCGCCGCCGGGCATATATTTTTCCCCTGTCACCTCGACGACCGGCACGGGCGCCTCCGGCGATATGCGACTGACCTTGCCGTAAATGAATGCGTCAACCATGACATCTCCGACGACAAGAATTTTTTTGCCGCGCAATGAGCGCACATGCCGTATGAGTTTTTTCATAAAAGTCCCGAAGCCACAAGGTCCCTTTCGTCTATTATGCCGACCGGCCTGCCGGAAGAGTCCACCACGGGCAGGTTGTCGCAGTTGTGTTTTTTCATCATTGAGGCGGCGTCGTAGGCGCTGCGGGAAGGAAGGACAGTTTTGGGAGAGCTCGTCATTACGTCCGAAATGCGCGCGGAGAGCACGACTTCGCCGCCTTTTTTTTGCAGGCGGCGCCTGAGATCCCCGTCGGTAAAATATCCGATGAGGCGGCCGCGGCCGTCGGCGATACTCACGGCGCCCAGCTTGGATGAAGTCATCGCCCGAAGAGCGTCTCTGACGGATGCCGTCCGGCGTATGACCGGATTAGCGCGGCCTCTTCGCATAATGTCCGCGACCTTCAGATTGAGTCTTTTGCCGAGATTGCCGCCGGGATGGAACTTCGCGAAATCGTCTTTTTTGAATCCCCTATCCATCGCCACGGCAAGGGCAAGGGCGTCGCCCATAGCGAGCATCGCCGTGGTCGAGGCCGTCGGCACCATGTTATATGGGCAGGCCTCTTTGGCCACACTGACGCGCAAAACACAGTCGGAGAATTTGGCCAGATACGAACTATGTCGTCCCGTCATCCCTATTATTTTTGACCCGATGCCGCGGATGGGCTGGAGGATTTTTTTGAGTTCGTCGGAATCTCCGGAATAGGAA
>JASEHK010000160.1 GCA_030018875.1 Endomicrobiia bacterium
CGAAGCGCCTCGTCGGCGTCGTCGGGTTGAAGGATGTCGTAATAGTGGACACGCCGGACGCGCTTCTTGTGGCGTCGTCGGAGTCCTCGCAGAATGTCCGCGCCCTCGTCAATAAAATATCCCGCCGCGAAGAGGCTCTCCGCCACAAAGTCGTGCCGCGCCCGTGGGGCGAGTATGAAGTTCTCGAGGACGCTCCGGGCTACAAAGTCAAAGTCATCCGTGTCTTTCCCGGCAAGAAATTGAGCCTGCAGAAACACACCCGCCGCAGCGAGCACTGGCTCGTCGTGGACGGCACGGCGCGTGTCACCAAAGGACGCTCGGCCAAAATATTGCCGAAAGGCAGGATGACGCAGATTCCCGCCTTCACCGCGCATCGTCTGGAAAACGTCTCGCGCCGTATCCTGGAAGTCATCGAGATTTCGCGCGGGAAATATATCGGCGAGGACGATATAATCAGAATAGAGGACGACTTCGACAGAAAATAAAAAACGCAAAATGAAAAACGCGCCTGAATTTGGAGTTATGAAAGCTTTCGTAATGGCCGCCGGAGCCGGCACGCGACTGAGACCGTTGACTTACAGCATTCCCAAACCGATGGTGCCCGTCGTCAATAAGCCCGTACTCGAGCACACCGTGGAAAATCTGGCCGGCCACTTTGCCGGCGATATAATGATGAACCTCCATTACCGCGGCGATATGATAAAAGAGTATTTCGGCGATGGCTCCAAATGGGGCGCGCGCATATCGTACTCTCCGGAAAAAAAACTTATGGGAACCGCCGGCGGCGTCAAAAAATGCGAGGATTTTCTTAAAGGCGGCGCGTTTATTGTTATGTCCGGCGACGGCCTTTCCGACGTTGACCTCTCCGCCGTCTGCGATTTTCACAGAAGAAAAAAATCCGTCGCCACGATGGTTCTCAAAGCGGTGGATTCCAAGTTCGACTACGGAGTTACCCTCCTTTCTCCGTCGGGAAGAATCAAAAAGTTCATAGAAAAACCTTACTGGTCGGACGTCTTCTCGAACACCGTCAACACCGGCATTTACGTTTTCGAGCCGGAGGTTCTCAAACTGATTCCACCGAACCGTTTTTATGATTTCGGCCAAGACCTCTGGCCGAAGATGCTTAAAAAAGGCCTGCCGATTTACGGTTATGTCACCAAGTCCTACTGGACCGACGTCGGAAACCTCAAAGAATACCGTCAGGGACAGCGCGACGCTTTGAGCGGAAACATCCGTTTGAACATTCCAGGCCGCCAAATCAAAAAAGGCGTTTATGTCGGCGAGGGTTCAATAATTCATCCGAGCGCAAAACTCATAGCGCCTTGTGTCATAGGGAAACAGTGTCTGATAGAAAAAAATGTTATAATAGGTCCCGACACGGTGGTCGCGGCCAAGTGCGCAATCGCGCCCGGAGCGGTCATATCCAACTCGATACTTTGGGGCCGCGTGCGCGTCTCCCCGAGAGTAAAACTCGATAATTGCATAATAGGATATCGCGCTAAAGTCGTATCGGACATATCGGTTTACGAAGGCACAATACTCAACGTTGATTAAAAAATACTCGGGCGTAAAAATTAATGCCGCGAAAATTAAAGACAGGAGAGACGTCATGAAAAGAAAGAGTTTTGTATTCACCTCAGAATCAGTCGGTGAAGGACATCCGGACAAGGTTTGCGACCAGATATCCGATTCCATTTTGGACGCGATTCTTGCGCACGATCCCGCCGGAAGGGTCGCCTGCGAGACCTTCATCACCAAAGGTCTCGTCATCGTCGGCGGGGAAATAACGACAAAAACCTTTGTCCGCGTGCACGAACTCGTCAGAGGTATTGTCGAAAAAATAGGTTATACAGATCCAAAATACGGTTTCGACTACAAAACTTGCGCGATATTAAACGCCATACACTCGCAGTCCCCTGACATCGCCCAGGGCGTTGACACGGGCGGCGCCGGAGACCAGGGCACAATGTTCGGCTACGCCTGCCGCGAAACCTCGGAGTTGATGCCGCTTCCCATAATGCTGGCTCATAAACTCGTCAAGAAACTCGCCGACGTCAGACGCTCGGGCGAACTCCCCTACCTCGGACCTGACTGTAAATCGCAGGTTTCAATCGAATATATTGACGGAAAACCCGTCAGAGTCCGCGACGTCGTCATCGCCTGCCAGCATACCGCCGACGTGCTCGACAAAAGCGGCAGGAACATGCGCGAGAGCGCCAAGCGCGAAATCGTGGAAAAAGTCGTCAAGAAAATAATACCCGCCAAATATCTTTCATCTTCGACGAAATACCACGTCAACGCCACCGGCAAGTTCGTCGTCGGAGGACCTCAGTCCGATACCGGAATGACCGGCAGAAAGATAGTGGTGGACACCTACGGCGGATGGGCGCCCCACGGCGGCGGAGCTTTCTCGGGCAAAGACCCGACGAAGGTTGACCGCTCGGCCACGTATATGACCCGCTACATCGCTAAAAATATCGTCGCGGCCGGAGTCGCCGACGAATGTATGACCCAGCTCGCCTACTGCATCGGCGAGGCCGAGCCCGTATCGGTGCTCATAGACACGAAAGGCACCGGCAAGGTTTCCGACGAGAAAATCTCCAAAATAGTGCGCGACATCTTCCCTCTGACCCCTCGCGGCATCATATCGCATCTTAAATTAACGAAGCCGGTTTACGTCAAGACAGCCGCTTACGGCCACTTCGGACGAGCGGGTTTCACATGGGAAGCGACCGACAAAGTCGCCGCGATTCGCAGGGCCATCTGACAGAGCATTAAAAACAACTTCAAGGACGGATGAATATGAAATTCCACGTAAAAGACATCAAACTTGCCGACGCGGGGCGCAAAAAAATTGAATGGGCCGAGCGCGATATGCCCGTTTTAAGGAGCATCAAAAAACGTTTCTCGTCGGAAAAGCCGTTCAAGGGCGTGCGTATGGCGGCTTGCCTTCACGTCACCACGGAGACCGCCAACCTTATGATTACTTTGAAGGCCGGCGGAGCGGACGCGCGCCTTTGCGCCTCGAATCCTCTCTCCACTCAGGACGAGACCGCGGCCGCCCTCGTCAAACATTACGGCATCTCCACCTTCGCCATCAAGGGCGAGGACAACAAGACTTACTACAAGCACATAAACGCCTCTCTCGACCACAAGCCGCACATAACTATGGACGACGGCGCCGACTTGGTTTCCACGATACACTCCAAAAGGCGCGACGTTCTTGACTGCGTCGTCGGAGGCACCGAGGAGACGACGACCGGCGTCATACGCCTGAGAGCCATGGCCGCCGACGGCGTTCTTTGTTATCCCATCATAGCCGTAAACGACGCGCTGACCAAACACCTTTTCGACAATCGTTACGGCACGGGACAATCCACGCTGGACGGCATACTTCGCGCCACGAACATTCTCCTGGCGGGGCGGACCGTCGTTATAGCCGGATACGGCTGGTGCGGAAGGGGCGTGGCGATGCGCGCAAAAGGCATGGGCGCCAACGTCATCGTCACCGAGATAGATCCTTTGAAAGCCATCGAGGCGACGATGGACGGATTTATGGTTATGCCGATGGTCAATGCCGCGGCGAGCGGCGATCTGTTTGTGACGCTTACCGGCGACATAAACGTGCTCGACCGCGCGCATTTCGCCAAAATGAAGGACGGAGCCATCGTCTGTAATTCAGGGCACTTCAACGTCGAAATAAATATCCCGTCGCTCAAAAAAATGGCCAAGTCGTCGAGAGAGGCTAGGCCGTTCGTGGATGAATATGTCCTCCCCGGCTCCAAAAAGATTTACATTCTCGCCGACGGCCGTCTGATAAACCTTGCTTCGGCCGAGG
>JASEHK010000161.1 GCA_030018875.1 Endomicrobiia bacterium
CCATTCTGTTTCTCTTTGAGAATCATCGTCAATGTTTTCCGTAGCGGTCGCATTGCCATGCGACAGCGGGATAGCAATCCCGCCGCTACCTTGTATATGTGATAGTACCTCATCTATCAGGGGGAATAATTTCATCTCCATCATTGCGACCTCGGACAAAGTGGGAATTCCATCCAAATACCGCAATTTTTCCCGTAGTCGCTCAAGGCGTTGCCTCTGTCGCTCATCGCCTTTATCCCACATACCGGGTATTTCAGGAGCGAGTAAAATCCACGGCGCTATAAAAGACATATCCTCCAAATAATCATAACACTGCCTTTCAAATGCCCGCGCCCATTTTTTAATTTTCCAAGTATCGTCAGACGGCAAAACGGACAGCGACTTGGATATATCCGTCGAGAATTGGCGCAAAAGCGTGTGTATTTCCGAAAGGCAGGACGGCGGGGACTTGATATGTTCCCTGAAATACTCTATCCGCTCCGATACTCTTCGAATGGCTCCCGACACGTTGGCGGTTCTCCGACTTTTCCCGAGTTCCGCGATACTTTCATCGAGAACGTTCAAGGTGTCCGCGAGTCCATCGAATATTTTCAAGAGAACTATTTTGTTCCCCCGCATTTCCATAAGCCCCGAACGCAAAACCAGCAAATGGCCGGCCAGATTTCCGCTGTCAACCGAGGAAACATAAAGCGGCGCAAGCGGTTTTAACGATTGAGTATCGTACCAGTTATAGAGATGTCCCATGTATTTTTCCATACGGCCCATCGTGCCGAGGGTTTTTTGGGTTCTGTTAAACATCCGTCCCATGGACACGTAACCGAAATCATACGCCGCAAGATTCGACAGGAGGGAGAGTCCTATATTGGTCGGCGATGTCCTGTGCGCCACGGCTCCGAGGGGTTCTTCCTGAAAATTGTCCGGCGGCAACCAGTTGTCCCGCCCTGTGACGAAGGTCTCGGAAAAATCCCAAATCCTTCGGGATAGTTTTCTTAAGAAAAGAATTTGCGGCGGCGACAGTTTGACTTTATGGGAGGCGGACGGTCTGCTGATAAAATAAGCAACCGCCGGAGCAAACAGCCATAAGCCCCAAATTATCGCCGCAAGCGCGTCTACGCTTTTATGCGCCCGCGCTGAATACATCAAAAAAGAAAAGGCGGCGAAGGGAGCGATAATCATTTTTTTATAACAATCAAAAATGGTTTTCGGCAAACTCAATTCCGATTCGCAGAATGTTTTCCATCTCAATAAATGTCGGCGCGAAATGACCATCCGCCAAAATGTCGTCGCGATCGCGTCTAAACTAAAATAGGCCTCATACACAATAAACGCAAGCGAAAAACAAAATTGACCGGTGTGCGCGCCAACGGATAAAAACACCGCGTTCAGATGCGCTTCGAGCGATATTCCTGAAGGTTTTCTTATGGTTTTAACCAACAACATAAGCAATACGGGCGCACCGGCGAAAACGATTACCATAAGCGCCCAGAACCATGATGGCTCAAAATTAAGCCACCCGAACAAAAGCAGCAATGCGGTCGCTCCGGGAACGAGGCTTCGCCTCAGATTATCGAGTATTTTCCATTTAGACAAAACAGAGAGCGGGTTTTTTAGTTTTTCGCGCCCGAAACCGTCAACGGACGGGAACAGCCATCCGACTATCTGCCAGTCCCCGCGGATCCAGCGGCGCCTGCGGCTTACATCCTTCAGATAGCCCGAAGGATATTCTTCATACAATTGGACATCGTTAACAAGCGCGGAGCGGGCATAACATCCTTCCAGGAGGTCGTGGCTCAAAATAAGATTTTCGGGAAAACGCCCTGTGAGGGATTTTTCGAAGGCGTCCACGTCATAAAGCCCTTTTCCGATAAATGATCCCTCGTAAAACAAGTCCTGATACACATCCGATACCGCTTTCGTATAGGGATCAATGCCGGATTCGCCTCCGTACACTTTCACGAACACTGAAGGATTTCCTCCGGGATAACTGGCTTCCAGCCGGGGTTGCAAAATACCGTACCCGTCGGTAACGCGCTTTTTTTTCTCATCATATATCGGCCGGTTCAACGGATGCGCAATGACCCCGACCAAATCCCGCGCGACATCCCGCGGCATCCGCGTGTCCGTATCCAGCGTTATAACGTATTTCACGTCCTGTAACCGCGCAGGATCGCCGATTATTTCGCTGAATTTGTCTTTTCCGCCGTCTCGAAGCAAAGAATTCAAATCCGATAGTTTACCCCTTTTGCGCTCATAGCCCATCCACACTTTTTCCCGTTCGTTCCATATGCGCGGCCGATGAAACAGGTAAAATATATTTTCTTTGTGCCGCCGGTATTTATGATTGAGTTTTTCTATGCCGGCGACTGCCTGCTCCAGCAACGCGTCATCGTCGGGCATAGTCATATGTTGAGCGTCCCTGAAATCGGTTAACAACGCGAAATCTATATTAGCGTCGGTATTCGCGAGATAATGAATCTCGATATTTTCAATAAGCGATTCAATCGCCCGCTCGCCGCTTAGCATCGAAGGAATAACGACCAGGGTATGCGCGCTCGCGGGTATCCCTTCGGAAAAATCCATTTTGGGCAGGTTTTTCGGTTTAACAAGAATGGTTGAAACCCAATTCACTAAGGAAATCGCTGTCTGGCTGGACACAAAAAGAAGCGGGAGACCGAATAAGACAATCTGCGGCCAGCTCTCGAATCCCATATTCCACACCGGAAGCAAAGCCAGCGCAGTGGCGGCAAATGTTATAAGAACAATCGAACCGATATATACGCTCAACGGCAGCGCCGTCTTTTTCGCCTGCAAATACTCGCTAAAAGGCAAACGAAGCCCCAGTGAACGGTAAAATTGCCCTAATCCTTTGTCAATAAGATAATACCCTATATGCGCGGTTACGTTTTGACGGCCTCTCAATGCTTGCGCTTCCGAGGCGAGGCGCACGGCCATATGGGCGACATCCTCTTGCGCGAGTTTGCTCCGTACGGAGAGTTTCTCGATTACATGACGATAACGATCGCGCGTGGCAAAAGACATCGCAGAGTAATCGCCGGACGGATCCTGCTTTAAAATTCCTTCGACAACGCTTAATTCCTCGACGAAATCATGCCAGTTCTTCACTTCGAGGAGGCGTAGACTCTCGATAGTATTTGCGATAGAAACCTGATTGGCGGCTTGTTGCTGTCCGGTCGCCTGTATGAGTCGGTCAATGGTTTCACCCTGCTCGGAAAGCTTCTTTTCTAACCAGCCGAGAGGAAGGGTAAGAGTGGAACTTTGACTGTGAAGCCGCCTGACAAATTCCGCGACAAAAGAGTCTGACATCGTCAGATCACTCTTTGCCATCGCTGCGATCTCAAGAACAACATCGTTGGCATCTTTAGCCGATACTTCCAAAATACGGCTTGCCCAGTAATCGGCTTTGTCCCTGTCAATTTGCGACAACATCATTCGGGATGAAACACGCCTCAGATTTTCAATTAAAGCCAGCCGCAGCATTATGGGTAGAGCCCAGAGTTCGCCCAACTTTAAGTGTTTTATTGTTTGGTAGGCGGACACAAAACTGGTAAGCCCTTTTATGTCCAACCGGCCGTCGCCGTGAGATACCATATCCATGGCAATATCATACACACGGGGATATCCGGCCAGTGGGCCCCTTATCAAATTGGGTAATTCACGGCTGTAACCTTTCGGCAGGTATTTCTGTGCGAGGCGTATTTGTTCTTCGATAAGATAGTAATTATCCAGCAGCCATTCCCCGGCGGGAGAGATCTTTCTTTTCGCAATTCCTGCTTCATTGAGCAGCTCATATG
>JASEHK010000162.1 GCA_030018875.1 Endomicrobiia bacterium
TTTGACATATGGACAAGCTTTTTTTCGAGACGGATAAAGAATTTTATTCGATAGGCGAAGTTTCGCGGATAATCGGGTTGCCTTGCCACACTCTGCGCTACTGGGAGTCGGAGTTCGGAGCTCTAAGGCCGTTGCGAAGAGATTCGAGGCACAGAAAATATACCGGCAAGGATATAGACAGAATCCGCAAGATACAAGAGTTGTTATACAAAAAAAAATATACGATAGAAGGCGCCAAAAAGGCGCTGCTCGACGGCGAGAGGGAAAAAGCCCGACAGCTTAATCTCGACATAGGAACATCTTCGGCAGCCGTTTCCGCCCTTAAAGAAGTAAAAAAAGAAATAGAAGCGGTTCTCGAACGGCTGAAGGACTGATGATTCGGATTTTCGATACAGGGGGGATATCGAATGTAGTATGCGTATATTTTGAAAAGTTGGTAAATCGGGGCGTAGCTCAGCTGGTTTAGAGTGCACGGTTCGGGACCGTGAGGTCGGTGGTTCGAATCCACTCGCCCCGATTTTTTTGCCTTCTCGCCCGGCTCACTGTTTCGGAATATTCCAATACTTACATATCGGTTCGCGCTCCCCGTTTTTTCAAGACGGCGCCAACCATACGGAACTTCCGGCATGAACGCAAAAGAGATAATGATATTGCGGCACCTTGCCGCCCGCGGCATTAAGGACGCAAGAGTTCTTGCAGCCATGAAAAAGATTCCGCGCGAGGCTTTTCTCGACGAGAAAGACCGCCCCTTCGCTTACGACGACAGGGCGCTTCCGATAGGGGACGGCCAGACGATATCCCAGCCTTACATCGTCGCGAAGATGACGCAACTCCTTGCCATCGGCGCCATCGGCAAATGCCGAGTTCTTGAAATAGGCACGGGTTCGGGCTATCAAACGGCCATCCTGGCGGAACTCGCCTCGGAGGTTTTTACCGTTGAGAGAAACCCGCGTCTTGCCGAGCGCGCCCGCGGGATATTGGAAGATGCCCTCGGATATGGCCACATACATTTTTCGGTCGGCGACGGCACGCTGGGTTTGCCGTCGGAGGCGCCTTTCGATAGGATAATCGTCACGGCCGCCGCGCCGTCGGTTCCTCTGCCGCTTTTCGAACAGCTCGGCAAAAATGGTAGAATCGTCCTGCCCGTCGGAGAACGTCACGCGCAAAGACTCGCCGTGGTGAGCATGAGGAGGCGGAGTATGCCCGGCGGCGGCGAACCCGACGTAGAGTTCGACGACGGTTGCGTGTTCGTTCCGCTCGTCGGCAAATGTGGTTTTTCGGAACAATGAAACGCTTGTTATAATATGAGAGAATCCATAGCCGCATTCTTTAATTCTTTTCTTCCGCCTGAGATAACCACACTCGTGATAGCCGCAATGCCCATAGTCGAATTGCGCGGCGCTCTGCCGACAGCGCTCGTCGTTTTCGGATTCAGTTTTCCGAAGGCATACACCTTGAGCGTCGTCGGCAACCTTCTGCCGGTGGCGCCGCTTCTTCTTTTCCTGGACCACATCTCGTCCCGTCTTATGCGCTTCGGCGTATTCAAGAGATTTTTCGACTGGTGGTTCGCCCGCACTCGCCGCCACTCCGCTCTCGTCGAAAAATACGAGGTTCTCGGCCTGATACTTTTCGTGGCCGTTCCTCTTCCTATGACGGGCGCATGGTCCGGATGCGTGGCCGCTTACCTTCTGGGGATAAAGTTCGTCCACGCCGTTTCGGCCATCGCGCTCGGCGTGCTTATAGCCGGCCTCATCGTCGGTTCGGCCTCCGTAGGCGCGCTTAAGTTTTTCTGATCATTCCTGATATTGAAACCGCCGAAAATTCGAACCGGCGGTTTTTCATTTACGCTTATGTTTATACCTGTCACTCTCGAAGAAATAAACGCGCTCGGCTGGGATAAGTTGGATATTATTCTTGTTACGGGAGACGCCTATATAGACAGCCCGCATACAGGCGTGTCCGTCATAGGAAAATACCTTATCAAGGCCGGATACAGAGTGGGCATTATCGCTCAGCCGGATGTCGCTGGCGATGCCGATATCACAAGGCTTGGCGAGCCCGCGCTTTTCTGGGGAGTAACTTCCGGCTGCGTGGATTCGATGGTCGCCAATTACACGGCGACGAAGAAAAAAAGAAAAGAGGATGATTTTACTTCGGGCGGACAAAACAACAAAAGACCCGACCGCGCGGTAATAGTTTATTCAAATTTGATCAGGCGGTATTTCAAGAACACGAAGCCGATTGTGCTCGGCGGAATAGAGGCGAGCCTCAGGCGGATACCTCATTATGATTACTCGGACGACGCCGTAAGAAAATCAATACTCTTCGACGCCAAGGCGGATTATTTGGTTTACGGAATGGGGGAGCATGCCCTTAGAGATCTGGCGGCAAAGCTTAACAAAGGAGATTCTCCGTCGGAAGTCCGCGGGATTTGTTACATATCGAAGACGCCGAAAGAGGGTCATCATTTGCTTCCTTCGTATGACGAAGTGAAAACCAACAAGGCCAAATTCGCCGAGATGTTCAACGACTTCTACGTCTCGAACGACCCGCCGACGGCGAAGGGTCTGTGCCAAAAGCAGGACACCAGATATCTTATACAGAACCCTCCGCAAGATAATTTGACACCCGACGAGCTCGACGGCATATACGCCCTGGATTACGAGCGGGACGTCCACCCGTATTACAAAAAAAACGGAGCCGTAAGGGCGCTTGAGACCATAAGATTTTCGATAACCACTCATCGCGGTTGTTACGGCGAATGCAATTTCTGCTCGGTGAGCGCGCATCAGGGCGCGACCGTCGTGTCCAGAAGTCAAGAATCCATAATTGCCGAGGCCGAAAAAATAATAAAGCTTCCCGACTTCAAGGGATATATCTCCGACGTCGGCGGCCCGACGGCGAATATGTACGGCGCCGAGTGCCTGAATCGCTCGAATCACGGCCGGTGCAAAAACAAAAGGTGCCTTTACCCGGTTGTTTGCAGGACACAGGATTTCAGCCACAAGAAGCAGCTGGAACTTTTGTCGAAGATGAGGGCTCTTGACGGCGTCAAAAAAGTATTTGTCGCGTCCGGCATAAGGCACGACCTCGTGCTCGAGGATAAACTTTACGGGGCCGCATATTTGGATGCCTTGGTCGCGCATCACGTCTCGGGGCAGTTGAAGATAGCGCCCGAACACACAGAGCCGTCCGTTTTGAAAAGGATGGGCAAACCGGACAAAAAATATCTGACGGAGTTTAAAAAAACATTCGACGATCTCAATAGACGCCACGGGAAAAATCAGTTTTTGACGTATTATTTTATCGCCGCGCATCCGGGATGCGCAGGCGAGGAGATGAAGAATCTAAAATCGTTCGCGTTGAAGGAACTGAAATTGATACCGGAGCAACTTCAGATATTTACGCCCACACCTTCGACTTATTCTACGTTGATGTATTATACCGGGCATGACCCGTGGACAAATGAAAATATTTTCGTGGAAAAAGACATCCGCAAAAAAGGCGCGCAGAAGCAGGTCATATTGTTTTCGAGGGACAAAAAATCCCGCCGTCGGACGATAATTTCCGCTTGAACGACTTGTTTTTCCCGTCCAATAATGTATAATTCTCATCTGTATGCTCTCGTTTTCGGAGGGCGCTATGAATATTTGAAAGTGAAATCGGGGCGTAGCGCAGTTGGTTAGCGCACTCGCTTGGGGTGCGAGAGGCCGGTGGTTCGAATCCACTCGCCCCGAATGTAGTACAAACGCAATATGTTCTATGACAAAAGAAAGAATTGTAGTTGCTCCGACG
>JASEHK010000163.1 GCA_030018875.1 Endomicrobiia bacterium
CCTTCACCGCGTTTTTCACATTCGCCGTTATTTCATTTTGGATAGCGTACGGCGAAAACAGAAACTTTTTCTTTTATGTGACGGGTTTTTTCGTCGGACTTGCCGTTATGACGCGGCAGATGGCGGGGTTCATACCGTATTTAATTTTTATTGCGTTTGCCGTTCTATCAAAAGACGTCAAAGTTTTTAAAAACCCGCATTTTTACGGCGGAGCGCTGTTGTCGGCGGTCATTTTTCTGCCGTGGCATATACTTATGCTCGTAAAACATAAAACATTTTTTTTGGAACAATACTTCGGCGTGACCCTTAACTTCGCGTTTCGCGGGAGCAACGCGACGGTAAATCCCTGGCATGAGTACTTAAAAAAAATTCTCGAAAATTACTGGCCGTGGCTGCCGTTTTTTGCGATAGGTTTGTATAAAAGCGGCAGGATGCTGCTTTCCGGCGATCCGGCGGATACGGACAGAAAAAATATTTTGTTTTTGCTGTCCTGGTGTTTTGTCCCTTTCGTTATCTTTCAATTCGCAAAAGTAAAACACGCAAGGTACATCGTTCCCGTCTATGTTCCGTTTTCACTGGTGACTGCGCTTGCTATCGACGGTTTCAAAGACCCCGCGAAATCAAGAATCATTAAAACGCTGTTTGCGATATCTGTCGCGTTGTCGGCATTGTATCTTGTCGTTCCCGTCATACCGAAAACACTCGATAACAGAGAACTCGAAGACACTATGATTTTGATTCCCGCCGTCAGGAAGACGGATACAAGGGATATATTGATAGTCAATAATCACAAATACTGGGATTACCGCAACTGCCTGTGGTTTTACGCCGACAAAAACACGCTCGGATTGTCGTCCGTCGAGATAGCGGACAAAATCCGGCTTAAAAAAAAGGGTTATTTTCTTATGTTGAAGGATGACTACGCCGGAATAAACGAAGCGACGAAACCGGTGAAGAAACGCATCATAGAGTCGTCGCGCGACTCCGTTCTTTTTTCCAACCGATGATAAAAGCCCTTCTGGCGCCGCTGACTCTGCCGTATTACCTCGGTTATCTGGCGCATCGCGCGCTCGTGAAGCCGAAAAAATTTCCGTGTCCCGTCGTAAGCGTGGGCAATATCACGTGGGGCGGCTCGGGAAAGACGCCGACGGTGATTAAACTCGCCGAAGAGTTTTTGGCCGAGGGCAGGAAGGTCGCCATTCTGACGAGAGGATATAAGAGGAAGCGGGAAGTGGGAAGTGGGGAGTGGGAAGTGGAAGGTGGGAAGTGGGAAGTGGGAAGTGGAAGGTGGAAGGTGGAAGGTGAGAAGGGGAAAGTATTCGGCGGTGTAAAAAAAGAACCTTTAATTGTTTCCGACGGCAAGGACATACTCTCTTCGGTCGAGGATGCCGGCGACGAGCCGTATCTTATGGCGGAGAAAATCAAAAAAGCCATAATTCTCGTCGGAGCGGACCGCGCCGTATCGGCCGGAGTCGCGATAGACGATTACAATGCCGACGTCCTGCTCCTCGACGACGGATTTCAGCGCTGGGGAATATCGAGAGACCTCGATATAGTCTGCGTAAACGCCTCGAATCCCTTCGGTAACGGCTTGTTGATTCCCGCGGGCATTTTAAGGGAACCGCTCGCGGCTCTCGGTCGCGCCGGTTTGATAGCGCTGACGAACATAGACAAAATCTCCGACGAGAAAGCGCGGGAACTGAAAGAAAAAATATCGTCGGTGTCGTCAGCTCCGATAATAACGGCGAAACATTCGGCCGTTGGTATCAAAAATGTTTTTACCGACAGCGGGGAAAATATCGGCAAGTCGCGGGAAGTCGTCGGATTTTCCGGCATAGGCAATAATAAAGGTTTCGAAGACACGCTGCGCTCTCTGGGGCGGAACGTTAAGCGGTTTTACCCGTTTGCCGACCATAAATGGTATGCCGAAAGCGAGATATTGAATATGCTCTCGGCAAATCCCGCCGCGCTCTTCGTGACGACATTGAAGGACGCGGTCAGGTTCAGAAACTTCCGTACCTTGCCGCGCGAAAGATTTTTCTATGTGGACGTGAAACTTGAAATCGTCGAAGGAGAAAGCGCTTGGCGCCAAATCTTAAAGCCGTTATTTTAGACCGCGACGGCACTCTTATCGTCGAGAAAAATTATCTTCGCCGAGTCGGCGATGTCAATCTCATCCCCGGCGCCGCGCGGGCTCTGGCTTCTCTTCGCCGCGCGGGCTATACACTGATAATAGCGACCAATCAGTCGGGGGTGGCGCGCGGATATCTTAAAGAGAAGAAACTCAGAGCGATAAATCGCAAGTTGTCGCGCGAACTCGCCGCCCGCGGCGCGACGATATCGGCCGTCTACTACTGCCCGCACCCCGTTGACGGCAAATGCGGCTGCCGCAAGCCCGCGACCGGCATGATAGAGGCGGCCCGCAAAAGGTTCGGCTTCGACCCGAAAAGGTCTTTTTGCGTCGGCGACAAAATAACCGACGTCGAGTTCGGCCACAACGCCGGGATGAAGTCCGCGCTGGTTCTGAGCGGGTATGGCGCCGAAGAGCTTGCGGACATCAGACGTGATGCCGCGCGGGCCACTCGGAAAAGCCGTCCGGATTTTGCGGCCCGCGACATCGGGGAAGCCGTCGAATGGATACTTTCTCAAAAAAAATGATGAGCCCTTTGAACTCCGTCAGTCATTCCACCCCAGCCCCTTGTCATTGCGAGGATCCCGCCGTGGCGGGAGACGAAGCAATCTCACAAGAGCGGGATTGCCGCGCCCCGATGTTCATCGGGGCTCGCAATGACAATAATGTTTTCGCCCTCCGCCTCGCCGCTGCCCTTACTTTTACTATTCTCTATTCACTATTTATTAGTCACTCTCTTTTCGCCGCATCCGCGCCGACGTCTCACACGATAATATGGGGCGACACACTGGCCATGATAGCCGTCCGCTATTACGGCGCGGCCGGACTTTATCCGGCTCTTGCCGCCGCCAACAAAATACCCAATCCGCATCTCATAATCGCCGGAAGGACATTGAACCTTCCGCCCGCGTCCGACCTCAAAGGGCCGCCTGCGCCGCAGCCTTCCGCGACGGCCATCCCGACGGAAGCGAAGGCTGTCCTGGCCCCGCCGCCCGAGCCGCCCGCCGCTCCCGAAGCGCCGGCTTTCGTATGGCGCAAGGTGGACAATATAGCGTTTTCCGTCGGAGAGCGCCTGACCTTTGAGATAAAATGGCAGTTCATCACTGCGGGCATAGCCGTTATGGACATCCGCGAAATAGTCGCGCCGCCGACGGCTCCTTCGCGCCCTTCTTATAAAATAGTCACCGAGGCGCGTTCCGCGCCTTTCATAGACAACTTCTTCAAAGTAAGAGACGAGAATATATCCTATCTTGACGTCGAAAGTATCTGTTCGCACACCCTGGAATCGAATATCTCGGAGGGTAACTTCAGCAAAAAGGAGACGGTGGTCTTCGACCAGATAAACCATACCTTTGCGCTTTCCGACGGCAAAACCGGCCCCACCGAGCCGTGGGTTCAGGATGTTCTCGGCGCGCTTTACTATGCGCGGCTTCTTCCGCTTGTGCCCGGCGCAGAGTTTTCTTTTCCGGCTCATTCCGGAGACAAGACGTATCCTTTGCTCGTAAAGGTGCTCGGCAGAGAAACGGTGCGCGTTCCCGCCGGAGAGTTTGAATGTTTCAAACTGGAACCGGCCCTGAGGGGCGACGGGGTATTCAAGGCGCAGGGGCGACTTTGGGTTTGGGTCACGTCCGACGAAAGGCGTATGCCCGTTCTTATG
>JASEHK010000164.1 GCA_030018875.1 Endomicrobiia bacterium
CCTTTGACTGCTAATAGCGCGCGCCCTTGAACTTAAAAATATGAGGAAGACAGACGATGCCAAAACGCGGAAAAGAAAGAGCAAGATACTCCACGCGGCCGTCCATCATTACATAAAGACCGGCGTCCCTGCGAGTTCCAAGATACTCGTCGGCGATTACGGCATCGCCTGCTCTTCGGCCACCGTGCGAAACATTCTTTCCGCGCTTGAGGAAGAAGGATACTTGGCCCAGCCGCACACTTCGGCCGGCCGCGTGCCGACGGACAAGGGCTATCGCGCGTACGTGGACATGCTTGAAGGCGCCCGCCGCGTGGCGCTCGACGAGGCCGCGAAATTGAGAAAGACCTACGGCGAGAAAGTATCCGAGCTCGAAGAGGTCATCGTCAATACTTCGCGGGTGCTGACGTCTCTTTCGCATTATTCGGGATTCGTTTCTCTGCCGGCCAAGGAACGCACTCGCATAAAAGACGTGGAGCTTATAAGCGTGCCCGGCGGCAAGACGCTTTTTGTTTTCGTTACGAACACCGGTATGGTCAGGCACAGACTTTTCGGATTTGAGATCTCTCGGCCCGCCGCCGGATATGTGAACGCTTATCTCAGGGAAAATCTCGCGGGAGTCACGCTTGATGCCGCACAGAGTTCTTTGGCGGATATCCAAAGTAATTTAGCCGGCGTCCCGTCCGAACTTGAAAACATGGGGCGATTGCTCGCCACGGCTTTTGATTATACCGAGAATCTTCATATAGAAGGCGTGGCCAACATTATGGCTTTGCCGGAGTTCAAAGATCTGAACATAACGGAGTTCATCGGCGGCGACTCGCCTGATTCGCGCCGCAACACGGGCGCTTTGGCGCGGGTCATAAGGGACAACATCGCCTCGGACGATGTCAAAGTAATAATCGGCGCCGAGACCCGTTGTAAAGGATTCGAGTGCGTCAGCGCGGTCATAAGATCATACAGGCAGGACGACAGACCCGTCGGGATGCTCGGCATACTGGGTCCCAAAAGAATGGAATATTCCAAGATGATGTCCATAGTCGAGAGCGTATCCAAGATGCTCGAAAAGGCGCTTGAAAAGATATGACAAATAAAGAAAAAGAAATAAAAACCGACACCCAAAATAAATCCGATTATACGCCCCCGTTCGTTATGGCCGGCGATACCGGCAGCGACAACGGCGAGACGTCCGCGCAAGAAAAATCTGAGACGGTCCATGCCGCCGCGCCGAGCGATTATTATGAGCAGATGCTTCGTCTCAGGGCCGAGTTCGATAATTATCGCAAGCGGGTCGAGCGCGAAAAAAGCGCGCAACGCGCATGGGCAAAGGAAGAGATACTCGTTAAACAAATATCTCTTCTTGACATAATGACGCAGGCGCTCTCGGCCGCCAAAAGTACCCGCAATGTCGAAGGGGTAATCGTGGGGCTTGAGATGATAATAAAGGAATTCGAAAAGATGCTTTCCGAGGAGGGCGTAAGCGCCGTTGCCGACGGCGGAGTTTTCGATCCGACGATACATGAGGCGGTGGAGGCCGTCGAAGACGACTCATCGCCCGACGGCGAGATAAAGGAAGTTGTTCAAAAAGGTTATTTGATGGGAGAGAGGCTCATAAGGCCCGCCCGAGTAAAGATAGTCAAAAATATGAAGACGGGAAACGCAATAGGGTAGACGGGAGACGGAATAACCTTCACCCTTCACCCTTCACCCTTCTCCCGTCCACCCAATTTTACAAGGAGGATTTATGTCAAAAATAATAGGTATAGATCTGGGGACTTCAAACTCCGCCGCGTCCGCGATGGAAGGCGGCAAAGCCGCGATAATTCCGTCGGCGGAAGGGACGTCTATGGGCGGCAAGGCATTTCCGTCTTACGTCGCGCTGACCAAAGACGGTCAGGTGCTCGTCGGAGAGCCGGCCCGTCGTCAAGCCGTGTCAAACCCCGAAGGGACATTTACGGCGTTCAAGAGAAAAATGGGGACGGACTTCAAATACAAAGCGCACGGCAAGGAGTTCACGCCGCAGCAACTCTCGGCGTTCATTCTTCAAAAAATAAAGACCGACGCCGAGGCGTATTTGGGAGAAAAAATAAGCAAAGCCGTAATCACGGTGCCCGCTTATTTTAACGACAATCAACGACAGGCGACGAAAGACGCCGGAACGATAGCCGGGCTTGAAGTCGTGCGTCTCGTCAACGAGCCGACAGCGGCATCGCTTTCTTACGGAATAGACAAGGCAGGGACCGACCAGATAATACTCGTATTCGATTTGGGCGGCGGGACGCTTGACGTTACGATAATGGAGATGAGCAAGGACGGCACGTTCACTGTGCTGGCGACTTCCGGCGACACGCAGTTGGGCGGAACCGATATGGACAACGCTCTGATAGACCATATAGCGTCGGAGTTCAGGAAAGAAAGCGGTATTGATTTACGCAACGACAAAATGGCGATGCAGCGTCTCAAAGAGGGCGCCGAGAAGTCAAAAATCGAACTCTCGAATATTCTTGAGACCGACATCAACCTGCCGTTTATCACCGCCGACGCCTCCGGCCCGAAGCATCTTGCGATGAAAATATCGCGCGCGACGCTCGAGAAACTCGTGCGTCCGATAGTCGAGCGTTGCGCGGCCTCGATTGAGCGAGCCATCGGCGACGCCAAAGGAGCGCCGGGCTCGCACGTTAAGTCCTCATCCGACATAAGCAGGATAATTCTCGTCGGCGGACCCACGAGAATGCCCATGGTGCAGAAGTTCGTGGAGGAGCAGGTCGGCAAAAAAGTGGACAGAGGCGTAGATCCCATGGAGTGCGTCGCTATGGGCGCGGCCATTCAGGGCGCGGTTCTTACCGGCGACGTAAAAGATATATTGCTTCTCGACGTTACGCCTCTTACTCTGGGAATAGAGACATTGGGCGGCGTGCGCACACCGCTCATCGAGCGCAATACGACGGTGCCGGTCAAGAAATCGGAGACCTTCTCAACGGCGGCCGATTCGCAGCCGTCCGTCGAGGTTCACGTGCTTCAGGGCGAGCGTCCCATGGCCTCCGACAATGTGTCGCTGGGCAGGTTCATGCTCGACGGCATACCTCCGGCGCCCCGCGGAATGCCGCAGATAGAAGTAACTTTCGACATAGACGCCAGCGGCATACTTCATGTCACCGCCAAAGACAAAGGCACCGGCAAGGAGCAGTCCATCAAAATTGAGGCCTCGTCGAAGATGTCCAAGGACGACGTCGAAAAATATGTCAAAGACGCCGCGCAATACGCGGACGCCGACAAGAAGAAAAAAGAAGAAATCGAGGAGAAGAACGCGCTGGACTCGGTGATATACGGCACGGAAAAAGCTCTCAAAGACCACGGCGACAAACTTTCGCAGGACGAGCGTCTCTCGATAGAGAGGGCCATCTCCGAGGCGAAGGAAGTCTCGAAGGTTTCCGACGCGGAAAAATTGAAAAAAGCCAAGGACGCTCTTGTCAAAGAGTCGTATAAAATCGCCGAGATAGCGTACAAGCAGTCGCAGAATAAGGGCGCGGGGGCGACATCTTCTTCTTCGGGGTCGGGCGCAGGCTCCGGACAGGCATCGGAAACGGGAACCGGAGGCGCGGCGTCCGACGGGAGTCAGAATCAATCCGGCGGCGAAGGCGGCGGCAATAATGTTGTTGACGCCGAAATTGTTGACGAAGAAAAGGGTCCTGCCGGCGGCCCGAAGTAACGGCCGATGCCCAAGGAACTATACGAAATTCTCGGCGTAAAAAAGACAGCGACGCT
>JASEHK010000165.1 GCA_030018875.1 Endomicrobiia bacterium
CTGTTCCATAGATTATCGTTTGCGCTGGCTTTACTCGCTACGCTCGCGACGGCTTATCCGGCCATTGCGGCCGCGCCTCCGTCATCCGACGGCCCGCCGCGCATAGTGTCTCTTGCGCCGTCGCTGACCGAGATACTTTTCGAACTGGGGCTTTCCGAGTCCGTTGTCGGCGTGACGAATTATTGCGACTGGCCGCCCGAAGCCGCCGGCAAAGAAAAAGTCGGCGACTACATCAACCCCGCCGTCGAAAAAATAGTTTCGCTGAAGCCCGATATAGTATTCTCTCTCGTTGACGGCAAGACGACGCGGATACTCAGAAATATGGGGCTGAAAGTTTACGTCTTCGACCCGCAGAACTTCTCCGAACTCCAAAAAACGATACGCTCCGTCGGAGAATTGAGCGGCCGCGCGCAAACGGCGTCGGCTGTCATCGGGGAACTTGATGCCGTCGTCGCCGCCGAGATGTCCCGCGCCCGTCGGCGCGGCGCGGGTCGTCCGCGCATATACGTGGAGACGCATTATCCTCCGGCGTGGAGCTGTTCGCTCAAAAGCTTCCTCGGCGAGGCCGTCGGAATTATCGGCTGCGAAAATATATTCGCCGTCGCGCGCAAGGGATTCTTTCCGGTTTCCGTCGAGAGAATAATCAAGGGGGACCCCGAAGTCATTCTCGTTTTGAGCGGCGACGAAAACATCTCGTCGCGGCCCGGCTTTGAGCGTCTCGCGGCGGTCCGTAACTCAAAAGTGATAATCTGGCGCGACCGGAGTTCATTAGTAAGGTCGTCGCCCAGGATGATAAGGAGCATACCGGCGTTGCGGCGGAGGATATTCCCCGATGAAAAATAAGACCGCGCTTATGGCTATCGCGCTGGCGGGCGTCTGCGTCGCGGCGGTCTTCGTCGGAAGCACTGGCGGTTTCGACCCCGAGATACTGCTTCGTCTGCGCCTGCCGAGGGTGGCATTGGGGATTATCGTGGGAGGCTCTCTTGCCGTTTCGGGCGCGGTCTATCAGAATATTTTGAAAAATCCTCTCGCCGATCCATATATTCTGGGCTCGGCCTCGGGCGCCGCCGTCGGAGTTGCTCTTGCCGAGGCATTAGGCGCGGGGTATCTTGCGCCTCTACTCTCTTTTATTTTTTCTTTTCTCGCCGCCGCATTTGTTTTCGCGGCCGCGAGCGGCTTCGGCAATGGCATTTTCGGCGCTCCGGCCTCCGGCAGACTTATACTCATAGGCGTGGCTGCCAATGTTTTCATTTCAGGGGCAGTGATACTTTTTTATTATGTCACGTCGCGCGACGCGCACGCTCTCGTAATGTTTTTGTTCGGCAATCTTCAGGAAAATGATCCCCGTCTAATCGCCTTCGCGGTTCTTGCGGCCGCGCCTTGCGTTTGGCTGCTCGTAAAATCCGCCTCCGCGCTCGACACTTTCGCGCTGGGCGAGGAAAAAGCCGTTACATTGGGCGTCTCCGTGTCCCGTCGCCGCCTTGCCGCCGCCGCTCTGGTGTCGGTTTTGACCGGCGTCGGCGTTTCGCTTGCGGGTGTGATCGGTTTTGTCGGGCTCGTTGCGCCTCACATCGCGAGGATTTTCGTCGGGCCGGGCTTAAAGAAACTTATACCGTCGGCTTTTTTCGCCGGCGCGGCGTATCTCGTCGTCTCGGATGCCGCCGCGCGTTCTTTGTTCGCTCCGGTGGAACTGCCCGTCGGAGTCGTGACCGCGATAATCGGCGCGCCCTACTTTATTTATATTCTCTCTCGCAATGAATGAGAAGTTATTTATGCGAAACTCAATAATAGAAATAGAAAACCTTTCCTGCCGAGTCGGACAAAAGACGATACTCGGCGGTATTTCTTTTGCAGTGTCACGCCAAGAGTTTCTGGGCGTCATAGGGCCCAACGGAGCGGGCAAGACAACGTTGATAAAATGCATCCTCGGTCTCATTGATTACGAGGGGGATATAAAAATCGGCTCCGAATCCGCCCGCGCGATGCATCGGGGTAAAATGGCGCGGCATATATCATATCTACCGTCGGAGATAAACACCATTTACGACTATACGGTAGCGGAAATACTGTCTATGAGCAGGCATTCTTTGGGAAATATCTGGGGAGATATGGACGCGCGCGGCGCGGACGCCCTGAGCGATTACGCGCGTCTCGCAGGCATAGACTTTTTGATGTCAAGAAAAATCAATTCGCTTTCAAGCGGGGAGAGACAGATGGTATATCTTGCCCAGGCGCTCGCTCAGGAATCGGAAGTATTACTGCTCGACGAGCCGACCTCGCATCTCGATTTGAATCATGCCGCGATGTTTTTTGACTTGCTCGCTCGTCTCAACCGCGAGCGGGGACTTACGATAATATTCGTCAATCACGATATAAATCTCGCGGCGCATTATGCGTCGCGTCTGGCGGTAATGAAAGACGGTTCATTGTTTTGCGCGGGCGCTCCCGAAGAAATAATAAACGAAAAAAACTTGCGCGCGGTCTACGGTTTAAGCGGCGGGATTTCCGCCGTGAAAAGCCCCGCCGGTCGTCCGCTGGTTTATATATCCAAGGAGGAAGTATGCTGAATAAGTCGGTTTTTCATCGGATTGCCAAAGTTTGTTTTGTGTTGGGCGCGTTGCCGGTTATTCTTATGGCGCGCGGCGAAGAGGTGAGTTATGCCGGAGGAGGGGATGCATATCTTTCGATTGAGCGCAGGAACGTAACGATTTCCAAGGGAGCCACGTCGGATTCTTTCCGCGCCGCGGCCAATGTGACCGTTATCGAAAAAGCCGACATAGAAAAACTCGGCGCTTCAACGCTCACGGATGTTTTGCGTCTTGAGCAGGGCGTTATCGTGCGCGACTGGACGGGCGGCGGGAAAACGGCCGGCATAGATTTAAGGGGCTTCGGCGAAACAGGGGCGTCGAACGTTCTGGTTCTCGTCAACGGCCGCAGGGTAAATCCCATAGATATGGCCGGCGTGGACTGGGCGCAGATTCCTTTGTCCGCCGTCGAAAGAATCGAAATTATCAGGGGGCCTTCCGCCGTTCTTTACGGCGATAACGCTACCGGCGGCGTCATAAATATCATCACCGCGCGCCCGTCGGAAGACAAGACGGATTTTTCGGCCGAAGCGGGCTCATACAACAGCTCCGCCCTCCGCCTCGGGTTTTCCGGCCGCAAAGACGAGACGTCATATAAAGTCATAGCGTCGAGAAACTCGACGGACGGTTTCAGAGAGAACTCCGGCGTTGCGAACTCCGACATTAACGCTTTCATAGTCCGCGAAACCCCGAAGGTCAAAACCTCGCTCGACTTCGGTTTTCATCTCGACAAATACGGTATGCCCGGCAGTGTGAGCGAAACGGATTGGAACGATGGCAAACTTACGAGGACATCCTCTCCGTTGGATGAGGCAAGGACGAGCGATTCATATATTCAGGTTTCCGTCGAGTCGCCGCTTTCCCCGAAGGTCAAAAACGAATTAACCTTATCTTCGAGAAATCGTCTCGCGTCGGAATACTGGAGAAGTTGGATGTCGGGTTCGGAGAGAAAATCGGACACTACGGGCATCGGCAATAAAGTCAGATTCGATGCTTCACCCGTCGGAAACGTTGTGGGAGGATTGGAGGCCTATTTCTCCGGTCAGAACATAAAAAATCTCGACAAAAACGATATACCGACCGCTGGCGGCGCCACGGTCAAGAAAGATTCGCTTGCGGTTTATGTAAACGACGCCGCAAAACTTTTAGACGATAAACTTTGTGTCGAGTTGGGCG
>JASEHK010000166.1 GCA_030018875.1 Endomicrobiia bacterium
CTGCCACATATACTCTGGCTATCTCGTCGAGGCGCTCTACGCGGTGGCGGTTCAGATAGTAGCCGAAAGCCGTCAGTCCTTCGGTGTAGCGCTCGGTCTTAAACAGAGAAAGAGCCCTAAAAAAATGCGCGTAGCCCAGATACTCGCTCGACGGATATTTGAGGGCGAAGGTTTCCGCGGCGATGAGCGCGTCGCCGTAAAGGCCCATCCTGTAGGCCGTATCGGCGATATAATACGCGG
This sequence comes from Endomicrobiia bacterium, assembly GCA_030018875.1. Classification (GTDB taxonomy): domain Bacteria; phylum Elusimicrobiota; class Endomicrobiia; order PHAN01; family PHAN01; genus PHAN01. The sequence goes on from JASEHK010000166.1 coordinate 241, forward strand.
ATTTTTCGACGAGAGGCGAGGCGGGATATTGTCCGGCAAACTTAATGTGGCGGGCGCGTGAAAGCGCGTATCTGTCGCCGAGATAATACAAGTCGGCTACTTTTTGGGAAGCGAGTTCACCGTCGGGGGTTCCGAAGTTTTTTATCGCTCCGAGTTTGGCTTCGTTGAGAGCGGCGGGCGCAATAAGCGCAGACGTTTCCGACGGAAAAGAAACCGTCGCAAGCGACGAAACCATCGCTACGGCGATCAACGACGATAGCGCCGCGGATGTGAGCGCGGAATTACGGATGTAAATAGACCGTAACATATCCTTGGAATTATACAAAATTCCGAGTCGGCGCGCGGCAGCGGTTGACTTTGCGCGGCGGTATATGTTATAATCGGCGCGACGATAAAATCGCGGGGTAGAGCAGCCCGGTAGCTCGTCAGGCTCATAACCTGAAGGTCGTGGGTTCAAATCCCACCCCCGCAACCATAAAAAAAGCGTTCCGTCGCAAGCGGAGCGCTTTTTTGTTTGCGAAAATTCTTCAAAATCCGGGGAATGGCTCTTGTGTTCAAATTGTGACCACTATATGCGCAAAAGCGGCGGCACGGATAATCCTGCTCACGGCAACCCCATCGCCGAGGGAAAAATCACGCGGCGGATTTTATGATATGCCGTCCATTAAACCTGCGCGGCTTCAAGTTTTTGGAGTTTCTCCCAGCCGGCGTCAACCTCGGCCTGGATACTTTTGAGCAACTCCGCATTTTCCGGACGGAACAAATGTTTGAAGCGGGCTTGGGGCTTGAGGAAAACCTCGACGGGTAGTTTTTCCTTGGGGCGACGGTTTATCTTATATCTTGAATTTTCCACTTCGTATATCGGCCAAATGCATGTCTCGACGGCCAGGCGCCCGAGTTCAGTCGTGATTTCAGGTGGATACCCCCATCCCAGACGGCACGGCTGAAGGATATTGATGAAAGTCGGCCCGTCCGCGGCGAGCGCTTTTTGAACCTTCGTCATAAAATCATTCCAGTGTCCCACAACGGCCTGCGCGACATAAGCCATGTTGTGCGCGGCCATTATTTTCGTGAGGTCCTTTCGAAACTGAGTCTTGCCGGCCTTTAAGTTTCCGACGGGCGCGGTGGTCGTATGAGCGCCGCGCGGCGTCGCCGACGAGCGTTGAACGCCGGTGTTCATATATGCTTCGTTGTTGTAGCAAATATAAAGCATCCTGTGGCCGCGCTCGACGGCTCCCGACAAGGATTGAAAACCTATGTCGTAAGTTCCGCCGTCGCCGGCGAAGGTTATGAAGCGAATGTCATCCTTGATTTTGCCCTGACGCCTGAAAGAACGATAAGCCGCCTCCATTCCGGAGCAAGTTGCGGCGGCGTTTTCAAAAGCGGAGTGAAACCAGTTGACTTTCCACGATGTGTAGGGAAATATCGTCGTGGCAACTTCCAGACATCCCGTGGCGTTTGCCACGACGACGGGCGTGTCGGCGGCCAAAAGGGCCTGGCGCGCCATTATCCCCGCGCCGCAGCCGGAGCAAAGGCGATGTCCTCCCGTGAAAAGTTCTTCTTTCAGCGCGAGTTGTTTTATATTCACAATAGACGCTCCTTTTAAGCAGGATTAAGAATGAAGTCGTTCCGACATATCGTCGGAACTTTAAGAATTAAGTTTTTTCTTAATCCTTAATTCTTTATTATTCTCTTAGGTTGACGTAATTAAATAGTTTGGCCGGAGCCGCGCCGGATTTCGATACGGCGGAAATCTCCTCGTAAACATCCTCTATATGCTCGGGGGTTATGTCCCTGCCGCCAAGGCCGTAAACGTAAGACACGGCGGGCACGCGGACTCCCGAAAGATAAAGCGCCGAGGTGATATCCGAGAAAAGCGGCGGGCCGAAAGCGTTGGCCGAGTCCGCGCGGTCGAGGATGGCGACGGCCTTCAGATGCTTGATGGCCGATACTATTTCTTTCCACGGGAACGGGCGATATACGCGGATTTTGAGCAGCCCGGCTTTTATGCCTCGCGTCCTCAAATCGTCCACGACGGTTTTCGCCGTGCCGCAGGCCGACCCAATGGCGACTATGGCGATTTCGGCGTCCGACATTTTGTACGACTCGAAGAAACCGTACTCGCGGCCGAAGTTATTCTTAAAGTCCGCGGCGACTTCGGTTATGACCAAAGCCGCGCGCTCCATCGCGGCGGCAAGTTGTCTGCGATGCTCGAAATAATAATCCTGCAAGTCCACGGCGCCCAGAGTATAAGGATTTTTTACGTCGAGCAGATAACGCTCGGGGCGATATTCGCCTATGAACTTCCTGGCCTCCGCGTCGGGCAACAGTTCGATGGCTTCCATGCAATGGCTGATGATAAATCCGTCGGTCATCACCATCGCGGGCAATTTCACTCTGTCGTCCTCGGCGATTCTGACGGCCTGGATGAGATTATCATACGCTTCCTGGGAATTTTCCGAGTAAATCTGAATCCAGCCGGCATCTCTGGCGCCCATCGTGTCCGAGTGGTCGCCGTGAATATTAAGAGGGGCGGAGAGCGCGCGGTTTACGACGGACATCACAATGGGAAGTCTTAAGCCCGCCGCTACATAAAGCATCTCCCACATAAGAGCGAATCCCTGAGACGAGGTTGCGGTCATCGCGCGCGCGCCTGCGGCTGAGGCGCCTATGCAGGCCGACATCGCGGAGTGCTCGCTCTCGACGGGCACGAACTCGGTCTTGACGAGCCCGTCGGCGGCGAACTGCGAGAAAATCTGAACGATTTCCGTCGAGGGAGTTATGGGATACGCCGCCACGACATCGGGGTTTATCTGACGCATAGCTTCCGACATTGCCTCGTTGCCCGTCTTCGCGACTAAAGTTTTTTGGGTTGCGGTTGTCATTTTTTCTCCCGAAGATTATTTTTCCATTTTCAGGGCCGACGCTTTGGGCGGACATTCTTTGGCGCAGATTCCGCAGCCCTTGCAGTGATCGTAGTTTACGCCGGAGACCTTGCCGTCTTTGAGGATTATCGCGGCATCGGGACAGTTTATCCAGCAGAACATACACTGAATACATTTTTCCTCATCCCAGACGGGTTTTTCCAAACGCCACGAGCCCGTTTTGAACTCGGCCGCCGTGCCGGCTTCAAGCACGTCGCCTTCGGGAAGTGTCTTCCATCCGGGTTTTATTTCTTGTCCATTGTCCGGTTTCGTCATATTATTTCACCTCGTCGTAAGCTTTCTTTATGGATGCCATGTTGCCCTCTATGACCTGTGGTTTATGGCGGAACTTTTTGGCGAGTTTTTCGCGCGTGTCTTCCAGCACATCATCCAATGACAGACCATTTATGACTTTGACGAGAGCTCCGAGCATCGGGGTATTCGGTATGGGAAGACCGATGGTGTCGTGAGCGATTTTCGTTGCGTTTATAACAAAAACCTGAGAAATTTTGAGCCCTAATGAGCCGGCGACTTCGTCTTTGGAGCGTTCGGTGTTTACGATTACTTTTCCGTCGGGCACAAGTCCGGA
>JASEHK010000167.1 GCA_030018875.1 Endomicrobiia bacterium
GTGAGCTGCCCTGTCAAAGGGCGAATGGCAATTCGCCCGCTACATCTTTTTGCCCGCCGCCCCGCCGCCCTTGTTTTTTTCCACCCTTAACCCTTTACCCTTCACTTCCTATTCACCTATTCGCTTTTCTTACGCGGGAGGCACGACAAAAAAATACTTGACATACGTCGTCGTTGACTTACACGGATATATAATGTAAAATTTGCCATTCGCTATGGGTAAAATGTACGTCAGTTACAATATGCTTTCCATTTACGGGGACTGTCCGCAGAAGTATAAGTTCCAGTATATTGACGGACTGGGCAAGATGTACCGTCAGGAAAAGCCCTATCTCTCCTTCGGAGAATCTCTTCACAAGACGCTGGAGGAGTTTTTCAAAGACCCGAATCCCGCCTCGAGAACCAAGTCCCGTCTTATGGAAATACTTTCGAGGGTCTGGATGAAAAAGGGGTATTCCGGCGAAGAAGAGGAAAAGCAGTATCTCCGCGACGCCGAGCGCCTGCTGGGGATTTTTTTCGACAATCAGGACGTCCTCGTCGCGCCGTTTCGTGTGGAGGAATTCTTCCGCGTTCCGATAAAGGATTTTTTTCTTACCGGGCGCATAGACCGCATTGATTTGATTCCCGGCTCGAAAAACAATCTCGAAATAATAGACTATAAGACCGGCAAGTTTATGCCGACTCAAGAGGATTTTGACAAAGACCTCCAGATGTCGCTGTACGCCCTCGGCGCGCTCAAAAAATATCCGGGGTACAACCCTCGGAATATATCGGTTTATTATTTCCAGCACGGACAAAAGCTCACTACGTCGCGGACTTCGAAGCAAATCGAAGAAATAGAACAAGATCTTGAGGCGCGGGTCGCGGCCATCGCCTCCGACAGAGATTACGAGCCCCGGGAGACGCCGTTCTGTAAGTCCTGCGACTATCTTCTTATATGTCCGTTGATGGGTGTGTGCGCGACGTCTGCGTCGGACGGAAAGACCAAGCTCGACGAACAGGCCGACAAACAGAACCTCCTTGAGGACGAACTCAAAAAAACCAAGGACCACTACGTTTCCATTACGCAGGATCTTTACGCCCTTCACAATTATTCGCTCGACATATCCTCGACTCTCGATTCCAAAATTTTGGCCCAAAAAATATCGGCCGCTTTTCGGGGCATTTCCTCCGCAGGCCGCTCGGCGCTTTTTTTCTGGGACGTGAGCGAGGGCAAATTCGTTCTGATGGATTCGCATCTTCTTGATTTTCCGGAGGATTTTGCCGTGGAAGAAGGCAAGGTCTCTGCTTTTTCCGGCGGTTGCGATTTCAATTTGAGCGCGGCGGACACTTTCTCTCCGGATAATTCCTTTTGCGCATTGTTCGGCTCGACGCCGACTATCAAAAACTACGCCGTCACGCCGCTCGTCACCAGAGACAAGGTTTTCGGGCTTATGGCGCTGGCCGACATAACCGGCTCGCGGAGGCCGACCAATAAGCACCTTCATACGGTTCTGACATCTTTGGCCGACCAAGCCGCCGTAGCCATCTACAATTCCTCTCTATATAGATACGCCATTTACGACGGCCTCACAAAACTTTTCCGCGGCAGTCATTTTCAGGAGCGACTTAAAGACGAGATGGCGCGCGCCCGCCGCACGCGCGACAATCTCACACTTGTAATGTGCGATTTGGACAATTTCAAAAAAATAAACGACACCTTCGGTCATGTCGAAGGTGACAGAATATTGAGGGAGTTCGGCCGCGCAGTAAGGCTCAAGACCCGCGCCACCGACATATGCGGCCGCTACGGCGGCGAAGAGTTCGCGGCGCTTTTGCCTTCCGCCGACATTGTCGGCGGCGCGAATGTGGCCGAAAACATCAGGGCGCACGCGGCGGCCTCCATAAAGACTTCGGACGGTAAGCCGGTCACGGCGAGTTTCGGGGTGGCGTCGTGGGACGATACCATGAACAATCCCTCTGATTTCGTGCACAAAACAGACGAGGCATTGTATAAAGCCAAACAGGGCGGAAAAAATAAAGTGGTGGCCGGCTGATGAAGTTTTTCAAGTCGTCCGCCGCGATTTTGCTTGCGCCCGTCGTGGCCGCCGCGGTTTACACATACGCGGCTTTTCTTTATGATTTCGCGGCGCGGTCATTTTTGACTTACTGGAGTTTCTGGCTGGGGCTTTTGATTTACCCTGTCTTTCAGCGTTTCGTAGTCCGCCCGAACGGCATTTACATATTCGAACACGAGATGACACACGCCCTATTCGCGGTGTTTACGCTCAGCCGCGTAAAAAAAATATCGGTGAAAAAGGACAACGGCAGCGTCGTCGTGGACAAAACCAACTCCCTTATAACGCTTGCGCCTTATTTTTTCCCGCTTTACGCCGCCTCTGTTTTTGCGCTCTGGAAGATTGCCGCCCGGATATGGCCGCAGGTTATGCCGTGGGAGCCGGCGGCTCATTTCGTATTCGCTCTGGCCTTGAGTTTCCATTTTTTTATGACGACGAACGCGATATTTCACGGCCAGTCGGATATCAGGGCGGACGGCGTGTTCTTTTCGATGGCGGTGATATTTTTTCTCTACGTATGCGTTTCGGTTTTTTTGCTCAAGTTTTTTTTCGGGTCTTCCGGGGCGTTACAAAACCTCGGCGGATTTTTCTTGAAGATTTGGAATCTCTCGGCGTTCTTTTATGCGTGGATTTGGCGTTTTGCCGTTGATAAGGCTTTTCCGGCCGCCCGACGGATGGTGAATGCTTTCGTGGCCTGATGAGGCCGCGTCCAATCACGAGCGACTATTAAAATATGACCACACACGTTCTGGAAGAAATAAAAAGAAAGCTTTTTCACCTGCTCACGCTTATTTACGTGGTCGGATACTGGTTTCTGCCGCGCGATATCGCCGTGGGTGGTATGGGCGTCACGATATTCGTTGCGCTCTTGATAGAGGCTGTGCGTCTGAACCACAAGAAAATAAACGGCCTTATCCTGCTTCTGGGTATACACAGAAAGAGCGAGGAGCAGCACTTGAGCGGGCTTCTGTGGACACTCTCGGGAGCATTTTTTACGATGTATGTTTTTGAGAGTCCTGCCAATCCGTTGGTTATGCGCAGCATAGTTCTGGCCGCGCTTCTTTACGCCGCGCTCGGCGACACCGCGGCCGCTCTCGTCGGAAGGCTCGTAGGCAGAACCAAGATTGGCTCCAAGTCTCTCGAAGGAAGTCTCGCGTGTCTTGTAACGAATCTCATTGTGGGATATTTCCTGTTGCCCTGGCCGGTCTTTCTTTGGGGCGCGGTGTTTTCCACGTTCTTCGAACTCATCAAATGGCCGCTCAATGACAACTTCTGGATCCCCATACTCTCGGCAGGCGCGTTGACGCAGTTGATGATAAGGTATTCCTTCCTTTGAACTCGATATAGTCCTTCTCCCCGATAATATGCTCAAAGTAGAATCACTCGTTAAAAACTTCCGCGGACGCGACGTGTTGAGAGGATTGAATTTCACCGTGGCGTCGGGCGAGGTGCTCGGTTTTCTGGGGCCCAACGGCGCCGGCAAGACCACGACCGTAAGAATAATTTCGGGAGCGCTCAAGCCCGCATCAGGCCGCGTCGAGATAAATGGCATCTCTCTGGCGGACGATCCGGTCGCCTGTAAGCAGGTGACCTCGCTTGTGCCGGAACAGCCGTATCTGTGGGAACGTCTGAGCGGATACGAATACCTGGACTTCGTCGGAAAAATCTACGGCCTCGCGCCGGACGCCGTCGCCGGG
>JASEHK010000168.1 GCA_030018875.1 Endomicrobiia bacterium
CGCAAGCGGAGCAAGGGTTTGCGCGTCGGAAACTGAAACATATTCCACGCGAAATCCGGGGATTCGGCCAAGTCGGCACGCGATTTTTTTTTCAAGAACGCGGGGCGGGACGCGCGAGGGATTTTGGGCGATTGATTTTTTCGCTTCCGACAATATCCGATAAATCGAAGCGGCGTTTTTTCTTTCGTCCGCCGAAAGATTAGCGTTGCGACTCGACATCGCAAGGCCGTCATGCTCTCGCACCGTCGGGCAGGATATTATTTTGACGGGGAAAGCCATATCGGCCGCGAGCCGCTCGATTATTTTGAGTTGCTGATAATCCTTCTCGCCGAAGTAGGCGCGCGACGGTCGCACGATGTTGAAAAGTTTTGCGACGACGGCGGCGACGCCGGCGAAATGTCCCGGGCGCGAAGCGCCGCAAAGCCTTTCGGACAGGCCTTCGAGCGCGACGGACGTCGCAAATCCATCAGGATACATCGCCTTCGCCGACGGGTGAAATATCGCCGAGACGCCAGCGGCCCGGCACATTTTGACGTCGCGCGCGAAAGCGCGGGGATATTTTTTGAAGTCCTCGCGGGGGCCAAACTGCGCGGGGTTGACGAAAATCGAAACGACCGCGACGTCATTTTCCCGTCGGGCGCGGCGGACAAGAGACAAGTGGCCGGCGTGAAGCGCCCCCATCGTCGGCACGAAGCCTACGGTTTTTCCCCGTCCGTCAAGGCTCATAAAATATTTTTGAGCCGCGGCGGGCGATTTTATTGTCTTCATTATTGTTTCGATGTTCCGGATTTCGTCGCCCTCATAAGAGGCGGAAGCGCTTTTAACGACTCCGCGAAAAAATCGGCGAGGAGTTTTCTGTATTCTTCGGGATGCTCGGATGCAGCCGCGCCGTGGGCGCGCGACTCGAAAATCACGAAGCGTTTAGGTTCGCCGGCGGCGTCGAACAGTTTTTTCGTGACGGCGGGGGGTATATTTTCGTCTCCGGACGAGGCGATAAAAAGCAGCGGACGCGGCGAGATTTCGGCGACGAATAAACTCGGCGAGTATTTTTCAGGGTCGAAGCCGAAGCGCAACCGCGCGGCGGCGCGCGCGAGCGGAACGAAAGGATATTCCGGCGCTTTCAGGAAACGCTTGGCGTAGTGAGAAGTTATTTCGTTGAAAGAATAAAACGGGCTTTCGGCGGCGACGGCGGCGATGCGTCCGTCGAGCGCGGCGGCGACTATCGCGGCTGAAGCTCCGAGAGAAAAGCCCCAAACACCGATTTTTTCCGCCGAGGCGGGTTTTGTTTTTTCAAGAAAACGGACGGCGGAGAGAATATCCTCGGATTCGAACTTGCCCATTGAAATTCTGGAACCTTCCGACTCGCCGTGGGCGGTGAAATCAAAATAAAACAAGTTGTGTTTTTCCCGCAAGAATATCGTGGACACAAGAATGTCGCCCTTGGACGCGCCCCATCCGTGGCAGATGATTATTGTGGAACCCGATTCTTTATCGCTCGACGGCACAAACCACCCGGCGAGTTTCCGCTTACCCGAATAAAATGAGATATTTTCCGACGGGGCGCGGAGATTATCAGGCGTAACGATGTCGCGCGCCCGCGCTGCTTTGAGTATCAGATTCGACGAAAACCAGCCCCATATCGCGACTGCGACGGACAGAACAATCGCCCAGAAAACAACAGGATGAAGTTTCATAAATATAAGGCGGAAGAAAGGCAGGTAGAAAGGTAGAAGGGTAGAGAGGTGGAAAGATTATGAATATTGACCTTAAAATCAAAAAATCGCGTATCTTTAATTCCTCACCGCTCTACCCCTCTACCTTTCTACCGTCTTTTTAACGCTCTGCCCTTCTACCTCATAATATAATTATATCTTTCCCCACGCCTTACGCTTGACAAATCTGCCGTGACCGGCGGTACCGACGAACTTTCCGTCCTTGGCGACGACCTTCCCGCGAGAAATCGTGACGGCGGGATAGCCCTTGAGTTTCATCCCCTGGAAAGGCGACCAGTCGCATCTGGTCTGCATGTTTTTGTAATCCACGACGACGCGCCTGTTCGGATCGAAGACGCATATATCGGCGTCGCTACCGACTTTTATCGTCCCCTTCTGCGGATAAAGTCCGAAGATTTTCGCGGGATTCGTCGAGACAACCTCGACGAATCTGTTGAGAGAGAGTTTCTTTTTGTTGACGCCCGCGCTGAATACGCTCGGCACCATCGTCTCGACGCCGGGCATACCGAACGGAATTTTCGTGAAGTCGCCCTGCCACATTGATTTTTGTTTTGTATCAAAAGTGCAGGTGTCCGTTCCGACGGTGTCCACGTAACCTTTTTTAAGTCCATCCCAGAGCCCGACCTGGTCATGTTTTTTCTTTATTTGCGGGCAGGTGCCGTAAAGATGGCCGGTGTCTTTGTTTTTGAAAACGTCGTCGGTCAGCAAGAGATACTGCGGGCAGGTTTCCGCCCAGATTTTCACTCCGTCTCTTTTTGCTTCGCGCACGATTTCGGCGCTTTCCGACGCGGACATATGGACGATAAAAAGCCGTCCGCCCGTAACTTTCGCCCACGTCGCGGCCCGACGGACGGCCTCGTATTCCGTGTAGCACGGGCGCGCGAGCGTATGAAGATACGCGCCGTGTTTTTCCATCATTTCCGTCGTGTGGTGCCTTTCTACCAACATATCCAGGACGAATGCGCTCTCGGCGTGGACTAAAATCGTTCCGCCGTTTTTAGCCGTCTCTTCGAGACCTTGAAATAAAATTCCGTCGTCGGCCATCCAACCCTGCGCACGGTAAATCATAAACATCTTGAATGACGGGTTGCCGTCTCTAACGAGGTCGTTCATCTCCTGCCTGGTTCTCTCGTTCCAGTCGGTGATACCGCCATGCAAAGAATAGTCCACAGATACTTTTCCGTCGGCTTCTTTTCTTCTGTCCTCGAAGGCCTTTATCAGCGATTCGCCTTTTTTCTGTATGGCGAAATCGAGCAAAGTGGTGATTCCGCCACAGGCCGCCGCCTTTGTGCCGTTCTCGAAATCGTCGCACGAAACTGTTCCGCAAAACGGCAGTTGAAGATGGACGTGCGCGTCCACCGCGCCCGGCATTACGAGGAGACCTTTGGCGTCAAGCGTGTGCGCTCCGTTCGACTTGATTTCTTTTTTGACGGAGACGATTTTCTCGTCCTTGACACCGATGTCGGCGACGAACGAATGCTCGGAAAGCACTATCTTCCCGCCTTTGATGACTAAATCGAATGACATTACCGTTACCTCCCGATAGGGAATCTTAAAAATTATCGTATCAGTCGCCCAAATGCCTCGACTATACCTTTATATAATACACATTAAATAATATAAAACGCAAATTTGAATTTGATGTTTTTACCGACTATGTTCGGCAAAAGTTACGGGGACTTGCCAAAATCCCTGCCTGCCGCCGCAGGAAAATGCGACGTATATTTTTTTGTCGTATTTTCTCCCGACCCGCGGGCTTTCAGCGCGGATTTTTCGGCGCCTTGGGAAATGATTTCCTCTCCCTTGACGGGAGAGGATTAAGGCGCTGGAGAAAATCGGCGTGATTGGTAAAACCACCTCCACCCTGCCCCTCTCCCTCAAAGAGGGAGAGGGTCAGCTCGTCCCGCAGAGTCCCGAGCAGAGCGAGGGGAGCGAAGTCGAGGGGGGTGAGGGAGCCTTATCCTATACCGTCTCCCGCACCTACGACTCAATCGACCGCCTCAAAACCGTA
>JASEHK010000169.1 GCA_030018875.1 Endomicrobiia bacterium
ATCGAACGCTACTTATTTGTGGCGCGTCAAACGCTTCTTTACTTTTGAATGTCATTCCCGTCCCGCATCAGAGTGCGGGATAAACTCCGACGGGAATCCGGAAGAACCGATATATTGCCTGGTTCCCCGCTTTCGCGGGGATGACAAAAGAGACTTTCGACGCGCCACAATTGTAGGCGGAGTTACATCTACCTTTCCACTACCATCTTGCCGGTTTTGAGTTGTCCGTCGGCGCGGAGGCGGTAGAGATATATCCCGGGCGCGGCCGGATAACCACTTGAATCCTTGCCGTCCCAGTCGTATTCATACACCCAATTCTCGTCGGAAGAGGCGCCTATCTGGGCGCCGCCGATGCGGATATTAAAAGAACTTTTGGGAACACTTAAAATCCTCTCTCCGGTGATATTGTAGATGGCAAGGCTCATGGTCTGCGCAGGGCGGGTCATTTTGAAATTTATCGTCGTAAGAACGCCGGGGCGGGGATGTAAAAAACCCTTGCCGGCGGGATTGGGGTAGTTTGTCATCCGAGCGACGCCGAAAGTCGCAGCAACCGCTATATTGTCTACGGAAAAAGTCGAGGATGACGGATGATTTCGGAAGTTCGCCGCCGCGATGCCGGAGACGGAGCCGTTGTAAGCGCGCGAGTATGGGTCGGAAAAAGTTGTCCTGGAGCCGGGCCACGCATCAGTGGCGTCGCCGTAATTGTCCGCCGGGTACGTCGAGTCGGCGGGAACGAGACCGACGCGAGGAGGCGAGAAGTTGTTGACGTTGTTATCATACACGCTACCCACACTATCGTCTATGTGCCATATCAATACGCCCGAGCCGGGTATTTTCTTGTCGTAATTCGAGGATGTGTCGTCGGAACGGCGATACTCTACGAGAAAGAACTCGCTTGAAGGGTTCGAGGCGACGGCCATGGGTATTTTAAGCGCTTCCGACGACGACGAGACGACCGCGAGGCTATACTCCCCGGAAGAAGCGGCCGTCGAAACTTCCAGCCAGCCGAGATAGTTCTTGCACCATACGCTCGGATGCGACGGAGATTTGCCGTCGCCCGCCCACGGGCCGGCGTCCATAAGGCACCAATTCCCGACGACAGTTTTGCCCGTATCGGTGTTATAGAAATCCGGAAGCCCCAGTTGATGTCCCATTTCGTGAACGTAAACGCCGAAGGGCGACAAGCCGGGCGACTCAAACTCCGGCACGACGAAACCTTCCCTGAAACCGTTGACGGCGGCGGGGAAATAATTTTCGGGATAAAACGCCGAAAAAATATCTCCGTCCTTGCTCGAAGATTCCTGCCCGTAACCGGCGTGGACGACCATTACGGCATCGTATGAAGATTTAGTCACGCCGCTTAAATCTATGGCGCTCCTTATCAGCAAGTGAGCGTTCTCATTCGAATAATATTCCATCGCCTTGGGCGCGACGACGGACGAATACGTGGACGGAAAACAAGTGAACTCGAGAATGAGTTTGCCGTAGGACGCCTCGTTGTAAAAATGCGTCATACTGCTGATGTTGGTTATTATCGAGGCGTAGTTCGTGATGGTCCGCGAGCCGGAGGTAGTTACGCCGGCCGAAGGAAAGTTAATGAATACAACGGCGACCTTTTGAGTTCCGCCGGAGCCGATAGCCATGCGGATTTCGGGCGCCGAGTAGCCTAATCGGCGCAGTTTTATGGGGTCGGGTTTCTTAGAGACACCGTCGCGGAAGCGACCGGGTCGCGGACGGCCGTCGGCGGGGATAAGCGCCGAGGCGGGAAGTACGGCGCAAATCGCAATTGTCGCGGTCAAGAAAAAGATAATTGTTTTTTTAAGTCCGAAGGTCTTCAAAATCGAGGACGCGGAAAAAATCAGAAATTGAAAGATAAAGACAAAGACGCCATCGCGCGGGACGGCATTTCAAGGTTGTCGCCGACGGCGACCTTGTCGGCGGACATCGCGCCGGCCATGTCCATATTAAACCCGAGAAGGTTCAAACCCATTCCGGCGGTGTAGGTAAGCGGCGAACCCGAAAACGCGAGATTTTGAACAAGTCCGGCGCGCAGGGCCATATTGAATGCCTTGCGATTGACGATATTAAGTTCGCTGCCGACGGAGATGTTGCGGGAATCGTATCCCGATATTTCGGTTTTATTGGTCGTAATGTCGGCGTCGCAGGCGACGAGCCAGAAATTAAGCGGCTTGACGGCAACGCCGAAGCGCCACTGGGAATCAAGCGTATAATCGGAATATCCGTCGGAGACGGCGGCCGTAGGCATGGCGAACTTGGGAGAGTTGATGTTTTTGCCTACGAAGCCCGCGCGGGGCTTAAAGAGAATATCGTCCCTCCGCCACAGGACGCCAAGGTCGAGCGCAAGGGCGGAAGACTGCCTGGTGTTTTCGTTTATTACCGAGGAGAGTCCGTCGAGTTTCGTTTCGTCGCCTTCTCTTAAAAAATATTGACGGGAATATGCTGTTTGCGCCAGAATATATTTGATGTTTGCGCCGACGGCAAGGCCTCTGAGAAAATCCGGCGCCCCAAACTCTGAAATCTCGCGGCCGTGGCCCACCGATATCTCCGTCAAAGAAACGCCGCGTATGGTCAGGTTCGAGTTGTTTTCCCTGAAGGTCTTACCGCTTATAAGACCAAGCAGAAGCGGCATAGCTTCGCCTATTTGTCTGACGGCGTCGCGGATTTCGCCTGGTGAAACGCCTTGGGCGGAGGCGAGGTTTATGAGAGCGTTGGCTATTTGTTTCGAAGACAAATTGCCCAACTTTACGCCGGCTCCGTCGGCGAGGCTCTGCACCGAAGAGGCCAAAGACGCGCTTTCCGCCTCAAAGCCCGACGGCGCGGCGGTACTGGCCGCGATCACGGACAGATCTATTCCGGCGAGGTTTTCCGACGATAAAGCGCGAAAAGGCAGTGTGTTGAAAACGCTCGAGCCTGCGGCGGCGACGGTGGCCGAACCCAGATAGATTCCGCTTACGTCTATAATAGGGTCAACTCCGACGGAGACGAAATTATTTACGGTCACCGACCAGCGGCCCACCCTCGCGTTGGCCCCGCCGGACACATCGGCCTGAAGGCCTTTGCCGGCGCCTTCCATCTCTTTGAGACTGACGAGCGCTTCGGAAAATGTTTTTAGATCGTTTAATCCTACGGCTTTACCTTCTTTTTGAGCGACCTGAAGTTTCGAAATCGAGGATGCGGAATCGGAGATTTTTTTCGCGGAATTAAGGATGCCGCCGGTCGCTTCAAGATTGCCTGATGCCGGCAGTCCCACGCGGAATCCCGGGTCAAAAGCCAAAGCGGCGGGATTCCAATAAGAGGCAAGGGAACCTTCGGCGACGGCCACAAAAGCGCCCCCCGTACCCGTCGCTCGGGGCCCCAAAATCTTGAAACTGCCGGCGAAAAGGCGAGGAGTTGTCAGAAGAAAAAAACCTGCCAGCAAAAACGAAAATTTGAATTTCATGGACAGAACTCCCCGAACCGGAAGATTATCCTCCCACCCTACTATCTACTGACTACTATCTACTATTTTTACGTGCCTTCCTGCCAGGATGCAAGATATTTTTTCTGCTCGGGCGTCAGACGGTCTATTTTTACGCCCATCGCGGCAAGTTTAAGCGCCGCGATTTTCTCGTCTATGTCGCGCGGCACCGGGAATACGTTTTTCTTCAAGCGCCGACCTTTCTTTATGACGTACTCGGCGGAAAGGGCCTGGTTGGCGAAGGACATATCCATAACGGAC
>JASEHK010000016.1 GCA_030018875.1 Endomicrobiia bacterium
GTTTTATAAAGGCGCTGATAAATCAGCAACTACAAAATACTTATTGCGTTTGTATTAGTCATTAATCAGTGAGACCTCGATAGGATTCCATGAAAATACTTTTGGCCGGTTTGGGTCAGTTGGGGCAACATCACGCCAGGATTCTTGCCAAGAACCCGACGGTGGAACTTTGCGCGCTGGTGGATTCAGACACCGCGGTGGCGGCTGCTTTCGGGAAAAAATACGGGCTTCCTCATTTCACTTCCATCGCAGACGCGCCCCGCCCCGACGCAGCCGTGCTCGTCACGCCGACTCCCTCACATTATCCGCTGGCAAAAAAACTTCTCGCATCGGGCGCGCATTGCTTCGTGGAAAAACCCTTCACGTCCACTCTTGATGAGGCCGACGAACTTATAGAACTCGCGCAGAGAAAAAATCTTGTTCTTCAGGTCGGACACATAGAAAGATTCAACCCGGCGATAGTGGCGGCCAAGCCCTTCATAAAAAACCCCATATTCGTGGAGGCCAACCGGATAGGACCTTTCAGCCCCCGTGTCGCGCACATCGGCGTTATAATGGACCTGATGATTCACGACATTGACATACTTTTATATCTCGTCGGCGAAAAAGTAAAAGACATAGAGGCCTACGGCGCCAGGGTCCTTAGCGACCATGAAGATATGGCCAAAGTCAGGATACGTTTCGAGGGCGGTTGCGTCTGCGACTTGTCGGGAAGCCGTGTTTCTTTGGAAAAGCAACGCAAAATCAGAATATTCCAACCGTCTAACTATGTCTCGATAGATTACGCCGCGCGCAGCGTCAAGATATACTCCAAGCGAGTCCCGGAGCCCAAGAGTTTTTTGGACATTTCCGTGCTCAAGCCCGAAGTGCCGGTTTACGACCAACTCGAAAAAGAACTCGAACACTTCATAGAGTGCGTCCGTCACGGAAAGACGCCCGCCGTGACGGGCGAGCACGGCCGCGACGCCCTTGAACTCGTGCGCGAAATTTACAAGATAATCCGCTTACAATAATGAAATGTATCCCGCCCCTTCGCCAGGAAATGTCCGCCGACCACGACAAGCCGTCGCGCGACAATTTTTCTCGTCCGCTCGTATTTATCTCCGCGGGCGACCACTCGGCCGAAAATCACGCCGTCAGGGTTGCCGCCCTTCTTAAAGAAGGAGGCGCTTCGGTATCGTCGGTGGGAGGCGCGAAACTTAAATCACTTTCCGATGTCTTCGTCGGAGACACCGTCGCGCTTGAGACCTTCGGCTTTTCGGTGCCCGTCCGCTCGGCGCTGGGGCTTCTTAAAATATACCGGGCCGTCGAGCGACATTTAGACGAGGCCCGTCCCGCGGCCGCGCTTTTGGTGGATTTTTTCGGGTTCAACGCGAAGGTCGGCGCGGCGGCTTCGCGGCGCGGAATTCCGGTTTATTATTACATACCGCCGCAGGTTTGGGCGACGCGGTACTCAAGAATAAACGCCATCAAGACCTTCGCTCGCAAGGTATTTATCACGCTTCCTTTCGAGCGCGAAATATACGAAAAAGAAGGAATCGCTTTTGAGTCTGTCGGACATCCGCTCCTTGAAGCGATACCTTTTCCTTCCGCCTCGTCGCAGCGTCCGCCGTCTTCGCCTCCCCTGGTGGGTTTTTTCCCGGGCAGCCGAACCCACGTCGTAAAAAGGCATGTCGGCATACTCAACGCCGTCGCGGCTCTTCTCGTTAATAAGTATGGTCGCGGCAAAATAGATTTCGCGCTTTTCGGACTGTCTTCTCTGAAAGATTCATACGGAGCGCTTGCTCCCGGAATAAAACTTATTTTGGACGCCGGCTCAGACGGTATCGCCCGTTCAGGGCTTGCGGCCGCCGCCAGCGTTTCAGGAACTATAGCCACCGAACTCTCTCTAATGAAGGTGCCGACGGTTATTTTCTACAAGGTAAGCGGTTTCAACGCTTTTATCGTGCGCTCGACGATAAAGACAAAGTACGTGTCGTTGCCGAACATTCTTGCCAACGAAGAAATTCAGCCGGAGTGCCTGCAAGAAATTGCGAGGCCCGAAAATATCGCCGCGCATTTGGCGGAATTTCTTGGAGATGTTTCGGACAATAAGCCGACATCCGCTTTCTCTACTTTATTGAAGGAAAAACTCTCTGGCATCAGACGGCTTCTTGAGCCCGCCGACGCTTCGCGGCGGGTTGCCTCGTCCATCCTTAACGACATCCGCGAGTTACTGCCGGTTTCCGTCGGAAGGTCAAATATATGAAACATCTCGCTCGTTTGCTCAAATATGTCATCCCTTACAAGAAACGTCTGATTCTGGCGGCTTTTTGCACTGCCTTGGTGTCGGGACTGACCGGCGCCACGATGTGGCTAATCAAACCCGTGATGGACAAGGTCTTCATCGCCAAAGACACCGCCATGCTCGTGATGATACTCTGGCTCGTTCCTCTGATATGGTTCGTGCGCGGCCTTGCTTTTTACGGCCAGGCGTATCTTCTGCAATATGTCGGGCAGCGAGTCACCAAGGAGTTGCGGCAGGAACTTTTCGCAAAATTGATGGCGCTCTCGCACGATTTTTATCATCGCAATCCGTCGGGAAAAATACTTTCCAGGATGACGAACGACCTCCAGATAATACAAAGCGCCCTACTGCGGCTGCCTCTTAATTTCGTCGGGGATTTTCTGACGACGCTTGTGCTGATAGGCATAATATTCTGGCTCAATTTTAAGTTCGCGCTCATAGCGTTCGTAGTCTTTCCGGTCGTGGCTCTTCCTCTCGTGGATTTCGCCCGCCGAATGAGAAAGGCCGCGCACGCGGGGCAACGGCAGATGTCCGAGATATACAACAGAATTCAGGAGGCCGTATCCGGCATTTCCGTTATAAAGACATTTCTGATGGAATCCCGCCAGAAGGATGTTTTCGAGACGGAAAACGCCGAGTTTTACGCCCAGCAGATGAAGTTCGTCAAAGTTGACGCCCGCTCGAGTCCGATAATGGAGTTCATCAGCGCCGTCGCGCTCACTCTGATAATCTGGTACGGCGCCGCCGACGTCATCAACGGCGTCTGGACGACAGGGGCATTCTTCGCGTTTTTGGGCGCGGCGATGTCCATTTATAAACCCATCAAGAATTTTTCCTCGACGAACGCGCTTCTTCAGCAGACCGTCGTCAGCGCCGTCAGAGTTTTCGAGATTCTCGACGAGAAGCCGGTCATATCGGATTTGGCCTCGGCCCGCGAACTCTCCGCATTCCGCGACGCCATAACTATCGAGAACGTGGTTTTTTACTACGACAAAAAACATCCCGTGCTCAATAAACTCGATATAAGAATATCCAAGGGAGAAAAGGTCGCGCTCGTCGGGCCTTCCGGCTCCGGAAAGACCACGGCGGCGCATCTGATATTAAGGTTTTACGACGTTTGCGGCGGTCGCGTGGCCGTTGACGGCGTTGACGTAAGAGATGTTACACTCGCGTCTTTGCGAGCGCAGATGGCGCTCGTAACTCAGGACATAGTTCTTTTTAACGATACCGTCGGAAACAACATACTCTGCGGACGGCCCCAATCTTCCGATGCCGACGTTCGCGAAGCCGCCCGTCGAGCCAATGCCGCCGATTTCATAGAATCTCTGCCGTCGGGATACGAAACCGTTGTGGGAGAAAGGGGCGCGTTGCTCTCGGGCGGACAGAAACAGCGCATAGCCGTCGCCCGCGCGATACTCAAAGACGCTCCGATACTGATTCTCGACGAGGCCACCTCATCGCTGGACGCGGAATCCGAAAAATCCGTGGCCGAAGCCATAGAAAATCTTATGGCGGAAAAGACCGTTCTTATAATCGCCCACCGTCTGTCAACCATAAAAAACGCCGATAGAATCCTCGTCCTCGAGAGCGGCTCGGTCGTCGAAGAAGGAAGTCACGAAGAGCTCGTGAATCAGCAGGGCATTTACCATCGGCTTTGTCTCTTGCAACTTCTTTGAAAAGTTTCCGCGAAACTCAATAAAATGAAAAAAACTGCAGTGTCCGCCCATGTCTCGAGGGCGTTCGCTCCCGCCGTCTATTCCGAAGGCGAGGGAGTATTGAATCGTCTCGCCGTCGAGGGCTTTGCCGGCGGCGCGAGAGCCGTTTTTATAGTCGAAAAAACACTGCTTGAAAAATACGCCGGAGAGTTCGGGAGCATTTTGAAACTCGGAGCCAAGGTCGTTTACTTCGGCGGCGAGTGTTCTTTCGAGGAAGTTGAACGTCTTGAAAAGGCGTCTCGCGCATCGTCGCTCGGGCGAAATATCGTCGTATTCGCCGCCGGCGGGGGCAAGGCCCTCGACACATCCAAAATACTCTCGCAACGTCTCGGCGCGCGGCTCGCGGCGATACCGACCTCGACGGCCACCTGCGCGGCCTTCACGTCCATCGTTCCGACTTATTTTTCCGACGGAAGAAAACGAAAAACGCTGGGGATGGAGCGCTCCGCGGATTTATGTCTGGCGGACTATAAAATACTTATTCGTCAGCCGCGCCGACTTATGACGGCGGGTATCGCCGACGCCGTGGCAAAATATTATGAGACCGCGGCTTACGTTCGGGCGAATCCGTCCGCGCTCGACGATGCCTCTATCCGCGTTGCGGCCGCGATATCCGTCGAGATACTGCGCCTGGCCCGCGAGTGCGCATCGGGAGCGCTTGCCGCCATAGACAGAGGAGAGATTACGCGGGATTTCCGTCGAGCGATTTATCTTACGCTCTTGATGCCCGGCATGGTAAGCGGTCTCGGCGGCAAGAAATGCAGGGCCGTCGCGGCTCACGCCCTTGCCAACGGACTTACTCACGCTGTGTCTGCGCGCGGAGCGTTGCACGGAGAACATGTCGGATGGGGGATTCTGGTTCAGCTTATTCTGGAGGGCAAAAAAAAGGAAGCCCGCGAACTCAAGAGTTTTTTCGACGGCATTGGAGCGCCTACGACTCTGGCGGCTTTGGGCTTGAGAGATTTGGACTCCGAAGGGTTGAAAAAAGCCCTCGCCGCGGCGGCGTCGCCCGAAGAGAGTATGAGGTTTCTTGGCAGGAAGATAGGGGTTAGAGAACTTTCCCGAGCGGTGCGGACCGTCGAGCGGATGGAGTAGTTTTTAGACGGCCTTTACTACTCGCCCGGATTTCAGGCAGGAAGAACAGACGTAGGCCCTTTTGACTTTTCCGTCGAGGATTATCTTGTGGCGTCCGAGATTCGGCATAAATCTTCTATTCGACGCTTTATGAGAGTGGCTGACGGATTTTCCCGCCGACGGGCATTTTGAGCAGATGGAGCATTTGTACGACATGATGTGTTCTCCTTATTCAGTGGGCGTGTTATGAGATTGTTGAAAAAGGTCTTTGTAGTCGCCCCGTCTTGCGGGGCTTCCGTCGGACAAATAGCCCCGACGTAACGTCGGGGCGACTACACAAATTATAGGTTTTTCAATGGTCTCATTATATAAAATTGTGCGAGCCAAAGACAAAAAATGTCTCTTGATACTCCGGTCAGATTTATAAAAGGCGTGGGGCCCGACCTCGCAAAAAAACTATCCCGTCTCGGTTTATTGACGGTCGGCGATATACTTTTTCATTATCCCGTTTCATATCAGGATCGCACGCGCGCAACGAGTGTCTCGGATCTTGTAGACGGCAAAGACGCCTTCGTGCGCGGGGAGGTTTTATCGTCGAGAGTCACGGAAGCCGGCTTCGGTCTCGCGGTCTTCAAAAGCGCCGTTACCGACGGTAAAACCACGGCATGGGTCACGGTTTGGCGGAGATTCAATCCCTGGGCGCGATACGATATTTTTTCCGCGTTGAAGCGCGATTTCGAAAAAGGAAAAGAGGTTTTCGTCTGGGGCCGCGTCCGCAAAAGGGCGCAAGAGACCGAGATAACGCTTAAAGAGTACGAGCCCGCGGGAACCGGCTCGTCAGAGCCCGCGACAAAAGGCATAATCCCCGTCTATCCTCTTACCGAAGGCATCAAACCCGTAAAGTTCAGAAAAATAGCAAAAGCCGCCCTCGACGGATACGCCGCCTCCGCGCGGGATTTTGCCGCCGCTTCCGGTATGCGTCCGCCGGAGGGCTTGCTCGCGCGCCGCAGGGCTCTGGCTGATTTACATTTTCCGCCGAGTTTTGGGGCATATGAGAAGGCGCGCCGCTCGATAGCTTTTGGCGAATATCTGATTTTTCAGACGGCTCTGGCGGTCTCGCGCGGGATAATTACGCGCCACAAGAAAGCGAGCCCCTGCCGGATACGACGCAATCTGCTTTCGGGTTTCAGGAAAAATCTCGGTTTCGAATTCACGAGAGCCCAAAAAAAAGCCATAAACGAAATATTTGCCGATATGACTTCGCCGAACCCTATGCAGCGCATTCTCATCGGCGATGTGGGCTCTGGCAAGACTGCGGCGGCCGTCTCCGCGATGCTTTTGAGCGTGGAAAACTCGAGGCAGGCCGTTCTGGTCGCTCCGACGGAGATTCTCGCCCGCCAGCATTTCGACACCATCTCGAAGCACACGGCGGGCCTCGGCGTAAATATCGAACTTGTGACCGGAGCGTCGGCTGCGGGCAGCCGACGGCGCAAGGCCGCGAATTCGCGGATTGCGTCGGGCGCCTCGCAGATAATAATCGGCACTCACGCTTTGATGGAAAATCCGGTGCGGTTCGCCGACGCGGGTGTCATCGTGATAGACGAGCAGCATAAGTTCGGCGTCGCCCAGCGGTTGAACCTTCGTCTCAAAGCGCCCGGGGCCGACATACTTCTTATGAGCGCGACTCCTATACCGCGCTCGTTGGCCATCGCCATATACGGCGACCTCGATGTCTCCGTCATTGACGAGTTGCCGCCCGGAAGAATTCCCGTCAAAACAATGATGATGACGGACTCAGACGCTTACGAGTTCGCCAAAAAAGAACTTGCGTCCGGCAACAAGGTCTTCATCGTCTATCCGATAATAGACCCGTCGGAAAAACTTGAACTCAAATCAGCGTCGGTCGAGGCAGAAAGACTTTCAAAAGAAGTCTTCGCCGGTTACAAAGTGGGTCTTCTGCACGGTAGAATGAAATCGAGCGACAAACTCTCGGCGATGGAAAGTTTTCGTTCGGGCGACACGGACGTTCTGATAGCGACCGTCGTCATAGAGGTCGGCATTGACGTGCCTGCGGCCACGCTTCTTATCGTCGAGCACGCCGACAGATACGGCCTTGCCGCTTTGCATCAGTTGCGCGGGCGAGTCGGCAGGGCCGACAAGCAGTCATACTGCGTTCTCGTGGCTGATTCTCCGACGGACGACGCCGCGCGCCGCCTCGGTGTGTTGCTTGAAACCGGCGATGGATTCGAGGTTGCGCGCGCAGACCTTAAACTCCGCGGCGCGGGGCGCATCATCGGCACCACTCAGCACGGACGGGGGGAACTGGATTTAAGGATAGCCGATTTCGAAAAGGACAAGGACATATTGGACGCGGCGCGGCGCTCGGCCTTGATGATGTCGGCTCAGGGAGCGGTTCTGCCGTCGAGCGTAAGAGACGAACTCTCGCGAAGATACGGCGATAAAATAATGATGCCTCAGGCCGGATAATATCGGGCGCGAACGGAGAAAAAATAATGAATACGACTAATGGTTCTCTTAAAATAGCAAACCGCGTTTTTTCCTCGCGTCTTATTTTGGGCACCGGCAAGTACGGCTCGAACGAAATTATGAAAAAAGCCGTCGCCGCGTCGGGCTGCGAGATAGTCACCGTCTCGGTGAGGCGCGCGGACATATCGAATCCCGCCCGCGACATTATGTCGGCGCTCGACGGAAAATCGCTTTTGATACTTCCGAACACATCGGGCGCGCAAAACGCCGACGAGGCCGTGCGCCTTGCGCGTCTCGCGCGCGCCACCGGAGTTTCCGATTGGATAAAGATAGAAGTCACGCCCGACCCCGGATGGCTTCTTCCCGACGGTGAGGAGACCCTGAAAGCCGCCAAGGTTCTCGTCAAAGAAGGTTTTACGGTTCTGCCTTACATCAATGCCGACCCGATTCTGGCCAAAAAACTCGAAGACGCGGGAGCGGCCGCCGTGATGCCTCTGGCTTCTCCGATAGGCTCCAACAGAGGGATGAGAACTCTCGACTTAATAAAAATCATCGTGGGGCAGTCGAGAGTTCCCGTTATCGTGGACGCGGGTCTGGGGCGGCCTTCTCACGCGGCGCAGGCGCTTGAAATCGGTGTTGACGCAGTTATGGTGAACACGGCGGTATCGTCGAGCGGCGACCCCGAAATGATGGCGCGCGGATTTCGACTCGCCGTCGAGGCTGGACGCGCGGCGTATTTATCGGGTCTTGGGCCCGAGTCCGACAAGGCCGGAGCGTCGAGCCCCGCCGAATGGATAATCAAATGAGTTTTTCCGACGAGTTCAAGAATTTTGACGTCGCCGCCATAAGCGCGAAAATATACCGCTCGACATCCGCCGACGTCCGCCGCGCCCTGTCGAAGGAGACCGCCTCACTCGACGATTTTCTGGCGCTTCTGTCGCCTGCGGCGCGCGATTACGCGCATGAACTTGCCGCGCGTTCAAGGGAGATTACGCTCAGACATTTCGGCGGGAACATAGGCCTTTACGCCCCGCTTTATCTCTCCAACGAGTGCGACAATGCCTGCCGGTATTGCGGTTTCAATTCTGCCTCCTCCGTCGGCCGCAAGACTCTTTCCGAGGAAGAAACGCTACGCGAAGCCGACAGTCTCAAATCGCGCGGCTTCGACAACGTATTGCTTCTTACCGGGGAATCGTCGTCGAAGGCCGGCCCCGCGTACGTTGAGCGCGCCGTCAGGCTTCTGACGGACAAGTTCACTTTTATAGGGCTTGAGATATTTCCTTCTTCCCGGGATGTTTATCGGAAGTTCGCCCTGGCCGGAGCTTCCGGACTGACGGTCTATCAGGAGACCTACGACGAGAAAGTCTATGCCGATATGCATTCGTCCGGAGCCAAGAAAGATTTCCGTATGAGACTCGATACCCCCGGCCGGGCTCTGGAAGCCGGATTCAGAAGAGTCGGATTGGGCGCGCTTCTGGGCCTCGCCGACTGGCGCGTCGAGGCCGCGTTTCTGGGGTTGCACGCCTCGTATCTGGCCGACAAATACTGGCGCAGCGACATCACAATAAGTTTCCCGCGTCTAAAAAAATGCGCTTCGAATTTTATGCCGCCCCGTCCGGTTTCCGACGGGGAAGTCGCCTCGATGATATTCGCGCTCAGGCTTTTCCTGCCTCGCGTCGGCATGATTCTCTCGACTCGAGAGTCCGCGGCATTCCGCGATTCTTTCGTCGGATGGGGAATCACTATGATGAGCGCGGCGTCCCGCACCAATCCCGGCGGTTACTCCGGCGAGGAGACCCTTGAACAGTTCGAAGTCTCGGATACTCGCGGCGTCAGCGAGGTCGTCCGCGCGATAGAGGGCAGAGGGTGTTTCGCGGTCTTCAAGGATTGGGACAAATCTTTCGGAGTCGCCCGTTACGATTGACGCTGTTCCGACGAGGATTTTACGATGAATATAAAACTTAATGGTAAAGCGGCCAAAGTGGCGGCCCGCATTTCCGTGGGGCGGCTTCTCGACGATATTAAGATAAGCCGCGATGCCGCCGCCGTCGAACTCAACGGACGGATAATCAAAAAAGAGAACTTTGACTCCACGCCCATTCCGTCCGGCGCCATCGTCGAGATAATACGTTTTATGGGCGGAGGATGATATTCGAGCGGAGCGAGTGAAACGAGTGAATAGATTTGAAATGGATGATTTCTACCGGCGGGTTTGCGGATTTTCGGGTTTCGGGCTTTACGCGGTAATCACCGAAAAGTTCTGCGCCGGCCGCTCGTCCGTCGAGGTTCTTGAAAAACTCGCGCGCGCGGGCGTCAAACTCGCGCAGTTGCGCGAGAAAGAGAAAAGTAAAAAAGAGATATATGAGACGGCGATTAGTTTCCGCGAAATAACGCGCGCGAACAGGATGCTGTTCATCGTCAACGACCATCTCGACGTGGCGCTGGCCGCCCGCGCCGACGGCGTTCATCTGGGGCAGAGCGATTTACCACTCGCGGCCGCCCGCCGGGCCTCGCCGGATTTAATCGTCGGGGTGTCCACCCATTCCGTACATGAGGCTCTTTCGGCGCAGGACTCCGGCGCCGATTACGTAAACATCGGCCCGATATTTCCGACGGCCACGAAGGAAAGCGGCGTCGCTCCCCTGGGCGTTGCCGCCGCCAAAAATATCGCGTCGCGCATCAGAATTCCTTTTACCGTTATGGGAGGCATAAAAGAGGCCAACATCTCCGAGGCCGCCTCGACGGGCGCTAAGGTTTTCGCAATGGTTACGGAAATAACCGCCGCCGCCGACATAGAAGGTAAAGTGCGGTCTCTGTCCGCCGCGTTCAATGGCCTGACGAGGACAAGTCAAATCATTTCAAAAAACGAGCATAATTTATTATAATACCTCCAAAATGAAAAACACCGCGGTTTACCCCGGCAGTTTCGACCCGCCGACGAACGGTCATCTTGATGTGATAGCCCGGGCGTCGAGGCTTTTTCCCCGTCTCATAGTGGCCGTAACGGACAATCAAAACAAGACCCCGACTCATACGCTCGAAGAGCGCCTATTGATGCTTCGCGGCATCACAAAAAATATACCCGGAGTTTCCGTCGAGATTTTTTCGGGTCTCCTCGTCAATTATCTCAAGAAAAAAAACGCGAGGGTCATAATAAGAGGACTCAGAGCCGTCTCGGACTTCGAGTATGAATTTCAACTCGCGCTGATGAACAGAAAACTCTCGCCATCCATAGAAACGGTTTTTCTGATGCCCGACGAAAAATATGTTTATCTGTCCTCCAGTATGGTCAACGAAGTCGCGCGGCTCGGCGGCAGCGTTGATTGTTTCGTCCCGCCGCTCGTGCGCGCGCAAGTGATAAAAAAATGCAGACATTCAAACCCATAAACAAACGTCTCGGCGACCTTCTCGTTGACACAAAACTCATAACCCACGCTCAGCTTGCCGGTGCGCTTGAACTCCAGCGCAAAAAGGGCGTAAAGATCGGCCGCGCGTTGCTGGAGCTCGGCTATGTAACGGAAGATTTGCTCCTGGCATTCTTAGGCAGACAGTGCGGCATATCGTACGTTTCGCTGAAAGAATTCGGCGGAATCAGCCCCGAAGCCATTCGCGCCGTGCCCGAATATCTGGCCAGACAGTGGGAAATATGCCCGCTGAAAATCCAGGACGATAAATTGACGGTGGCCGTGGCGGATTGTTTCAATTTGTTCGCCACCGACGATCTGAGACTCATTACGGGGCTTGAGGTAAACACGGTGATAGCGTCCGCCGACGAGATTAGATCTTTCGTGGAACGACACTATGTTTCGCGCTCTCTTACGTCCGGGCGCTCCACGTCCGACGCTCCGGCCGCTGCCCTAAAACTCGCCGCGAAGCTCGGCGCGACCGAAATGTATTTCGACGCCGAAAAAATCAGGTATTTTTTCGGATTGAAATATCTTAAGACCGTGGAACTTTCGCAAAAAGAGTCGGACGCCCTGTCAAAATATTTCAAGTTCAATCCTCGCGCGCGCGCGCGTGCGTCGTTCCGCGGGGGTAGCGCGCCGGCCTCTCTGGATTTTCAGGCTTCTGGCGCCCCGCCCGACATCAAAATAAAAATAAGAAACGCGGCGACGCCGTCATTGCGCGATTTTGGCATTGAATCCGACGACGCCGCCCTACTGGAAAAACATTTCGCCGACGGCAGAGGTCTTGTCGTCGTCTCGGGCGCGGCGGCTTCGGGCAAAAGCGCGTTCCTCGCGGCCTTGGCCCGCGCGGTATCGTCGCCGCAGAAGGTCGTTTATTTTTTCTCCGACGCGGCTCCCGATGTCTTGTCCGGCTCCGGCGCCGTTTGCGCCAGACCGTCCGCCATCGCCGATTATCTGCCCGGCGCGCACAATGTTTTCTTCGATTCCGGCGATTTGTCGTCGTCTCTGTCGGCGGAAGCGCTTGCGTTAGCGGCCACGACTTCGCTGACCGCGACTTTCGTCGAGGAACTGCCCGCCGCCGCCTCCTTGGCGCGGCTTTACGCGCGGCTGGCGCTGGTAAAAAAACTATGCCCCGAGTGCCGTAAGCAATACGCGGTTTCAAGGGACTACATAGTGAACTCGGGTATCACGGTTCCGGTAAAAGAGGAACAGATAATACTTTCAAAATCGCCCGGCTGCGAGGCCTGCGACTACACCGGCTCGTCCGGCGCTCTGGTTGTCTGCTACATAAGCGAGGAGTGCGCGAGACTTTCGGTCGAAGACATACGCCTGAAGATTCTGCTCGCTGTATGGCACAAAGCTCTCTCAGGCGAGGTTTCCGTCGAGGAGGTTCTCCTTTACAAATAAATTATGCTGAATATGAATGACCTTTTGATTATGATGATGGAGAAGCGCGCTTCCGACCTTCATATAACCGTCGGCGCCCCTCCGACGCTTCGCATAGACGGGCAGATGATACCGACCAATTACGAAAAGTTGACATCGGACGTTTGTCAGCGGCTCGTTTATTCTCTTCTTACCGACGCGCAGAAAGAAAAATACGAAGCCACTAACGAACTGGATCTTTCTTTCGGCATTAAGGGCGTCGGCAGAGTAAGGATGAACGTTTTCCGTCAGAGAGGCGCCGTCGCCGCGGCCCTGCGTTCGATACCGCAGAAGATAATGACCTTCGACGAACTAAATCTTCCGCCGGTAGTTTATGAGATGATGAAAATATCCAAAGGCCTGATACTCGTTACGGGCCCGACGGGCTCCGGAAAATCCACAACCCTCGCCTCGATGATAGATTTTTTGAACGAGCGCCGGCGGGGCCACATAATGACGATAGAAGACCCCATCGAGTACGTCCATCAGCACAAAAACTGCGTCGTCAACCAGCGCGAACTCGGCTCGGACACTTCGAGTTTTACGGTTGCGCTCAAATATGTGTTGAGGCAGGATCCTGACATCATCCTCATCGGAGAAATGAGAGATTTTGATACGATATCGGCGGCCCTTACCATAGCCGAGACCGGCCACCTCGTCTTCGGGACTCTTCATACGACCGACGCCGTCTCGTCAATAAACCGCATCGTTGACGTCTTCCCGCCGCACCAGCAGTCTCAGATAAGAAGCCAGCTTTCTTTTACCCTGCAGGCGGTTTTTGCGCAGCAACTTTTGCCGCTGGCTTCGGGTTCCGGCAGAATACTGGCTTCCGAGATAATGGTCGTGACCCCGGCCGTCAAAAACCTCATCCGCGATATGAAGGCCGAGCAGATTTATCTCTCGATACAGACGGGGCTAAAATTCGGGATGCAGACGATGAACCAGTCGCTGTACGATTTGTATATCAAGAAAAAAATAACATACAATCAGGCCGTGGATGCCTCGACCGAACCCGAAGAACTCAAAAAACTTATGCAGAAACCGGTCTGATTTTAGAACCTAATGTAAGCGGAACATTTCGACTCCCCGACCGGTTTTGACGCCGACTTAAAAAATTATGCCGAATTTTTCCTACAAAGCAAGACCTCCGTCGGGAGCCGTAGTTACCGGAGTCATAGATGCTCAGGACCAGCGCTCGGCCTTGGAGAAGCTCAAAAGCCAGCGCCTTATCCCAATTGAGGTTTCCGAGCAGAAGGCCACGGGCGTCGCCGCGCTGATAGGCAAAATCAATCCCTTCAAACCCTCCGTTAAATCCAACGACATAGTGCTTTTCTCCCGACAACTTTCAACGATGGTTTCCGCCGGCGTTCCGATAGTCCAGGGTTTGAGCATTTTGTCGGAGCAGATAGAAAACCCCGCTTTCCGAGTCGTAGTTACCGGCATTAAGGAAGATATCGAATCGGGCGTCTCAATGCCCGACGCGATGAGAAAACATCCCAAGGCATTCAGCGAACTTTACGTCTCGATGATAAAGGCCGGCGACGAAGGCGGCATACTCGACACGATACTTCAGCGCCTGTCGCAGTATATGGAGTCATCCGAGGAATTGAAGGGCAAAGTCAAAGGGGCTCTGACGATGCCTGCCGTCATCGGGTTTATAGCCGTGTCCGTTGTCATATTTCTTCTCGTGTTCGTTCTGCCCACCTTCAAAAGCATATTCGCGAGTTTCGGCGCCGAACTTCCTTTACCGACGAGACTCCTTATGAATCTCTCGGATTTGCTGACAAGATTCTTCTATCTGGTCGTAATAATTCCAATCAGCGCTTTTTTCGGTTTCAAGCAGGCTCTCAAAGTCCCCAAATTCAGGTTCCAGTTCGACGGGATTATTTTGAAGGCGCCGATGTTCGGTATAATGCTCAGAAAAGTGGCCATAGCCAAGTTCTCTCGGACGCTTGGCACCTTGATAAAATCCGGCGTTCCCATAATGCAGGCGCTCGACACGGTGGCGAAGACCTCGGGCAATATGGTGCTCGAAAAAGCCATAATGACCGCCCGCGACGAAGTAAAAAAAGGCGAACACATGGTCGCCCCCCTTAAAAAAAGCGGGCAGTTCCCGCCGATGGTCATACAGATGATATCCGTCGGAGAACAGACGGGAAATCTCGACACGATGCTCGTCAAAATCGCCGATTTCTACGACTCCGAGGTGGACGTGGCGGTCAAAAGTCTTACAAGTATGATAGAGCCGCTCGTGATGGCGTTCCTGGGCGTCGTCATAGGCGGTATAGTCATAGCGATGTTCCTGCCGATGTTTGAGATGAGCCAGCTGGTCGGCAATTAGAGGTTTTAAGAAAAATCTGGCGAATACAGGGGACGCCGCAGGCGGCCCCGCCGATGAGCCAGTTGGTTGGCAATTAGAAGATAACAAGAAGTAAGAAGCAAGAGGTAAGATAAAGGCAAAAAACATGAAGTGTAAAAGAGTTCCCAACCCTTCACCTTTTACGATTCACACTTCACGTTTTTTCTTGCTTCTAACTTCTTGCTTCTTGTCTCTTACTTCTATACTCGCCCCCGCCCAATGTGACTTAAATCACACAAAACATAACCCTTGACACACGCATCAAAATGTTGTATATTTACGATTGAAGAGCAGGTCATTCTTGCCCCGTGTGAGGGGAAGGAGGTGAATAATAATATGAAATCGAGAAAAGGTTTTACGTTAATCGAACTCATGATAGTTGTTGCGATCATCGGAATCCTCTCGGCCATTGCGATACCCAAGTTCGCCGACCTAATCAGGAAGTCGAACGAAGGCGCGACCAGAGGAAACCTCTCGACGATAAGAAGCGCTGTTTCCATTTACTACAGCGAGAACGAAGGCGTGTACCCGGTCGTTCCAGCGTCTCTGACCACTCCCGGCGTCGGAGCCACGACAGGCAAATATTTGGCCGCGATACCAAGGGTCAATATCCCGCCTTACGGAGGAGTTGCAACGTTCTCAACGTCCGCTTCTTCAGCCACGAACACGTACCAATGGGGCTACAACCCCAATCTGGCCCCGCCGACCGGTATGACACGGTCGCAGGGAGAGGTTTGGGTGGATGCCACCGAGACCGACTCAAAAGGCACGGTTTGGAACACCTATTAATACGGGTGTAACAGGTCGGGTCAGTTAAAGATTAGAGAGAAAGACGCCGCGAGGCG